>NZ_JBWLUT010000187.1:0-14528 GCF_056504575.1 Blautia sp. CGZ-1-C1 | reverse complement strand
AAACTTACACAGAAACAGTTCCGCGATATGTTGTTTAAATTCTTAGGCATTGAACAGGTATCTACAAAGCTGCACTGGGATGATGCTTATGTGCCATATACAAACAATGCGAATGAGATAAATGCAGTTAATGTTATAAAAGACCTGTGCCTTCAGAATGACCGATTCGGATGGATGAATAGGGATGGCAAGTTTGAATACCTGAAACTTCGCCAGAACAGTCAGGAAACAGGCGAGACTACTTCCGGAAAGAAGATTTACAAATATTATGATAATGCAGAGGTGCACCTTGATACATTCAAAAGCTTTTGGGCGAAAGAGGGAAGAATATGGTTTCCGCATACGATTTATACTGATCCAGATCCAAGCAGAGCATTTGGCTTCACGGCTGGCGAACCAACTGCACAGGAAGCATATGAAAACAATGTTTTCTATAACCGGAACAGCTTTTTTGTGGGTAATGAAGACTGGATGGACTATGTATGGAACGCGGACGAATACGGTGGAATTAACAGAGAAAAGCCGATTATCGACATCTGCTATGGGACTTTTGTAAATCCCGACTTGAGAAAATATTATCGAGCACAAGCCTACACAGTGGAGGTTATCGGAAATCCTCTTAACACTGTTGGGCAGACCGTAGAACTGCGCAACACGAAGCAGATGGAAGATGGCACGGAGTTGGAGTGGTATGTGCATTCTTACATCATGAGTAGGACTTTGAAGCTTGGAAACAGCCAGTTGATTGATACTTACAGTGCCAATAACGCACCTTTTAACAGTAACAGCCGACAGCTTGGGAAAGATACACCTGAAATATCTGCAACTGTCAACCGTACCCGATCAGAAATGCCAGTAGTGAGCTATGGATTCTCAGACGGTACGAGCGGTTTTACCCCGGCTGCTGTTTCTGCTTCTGGAGGCACCGCAAAAAAAACAGCATTACGTTGCATGAAACGTATCAAAAAAGACGATTATGATAAGCTTCCCGTAGCAATTCGCACCAGGGACGATACTATTTTCATGACATACAAGGAGAGCTAAATGGCAATAGAGTATAAAGCTTTTTCCGGTGAAAAAGAAATAGATGGTTTCTATTCTGGTGGAAAAGAAATACAGGAAATATGGGGTGGTGACACACTCTTGTGGAGAAAGAAAGAAGATTTAGTTGAAGAAGATCCATGGTGGTTTGACTATGACCTGTACGCCCGATTTAAAAACCCTGCACCGTACAAGAGAGCCGAAGTTTGCTTCTCAGTACAATCTAAATATGGAGTTCAATATGCTAATTTAGCATATGGATTTTGTGTGCGGGTGGTAAACGGAATATATATGGTTACAGCGGCGGCTGTGGACAATTCCAAGCTGGAAGGGAGATATTACAATGGTGATACATCAATGGTTCCAACATGGAGACTTACAACGGATACTGGCGATACGGAATTCGCGTATTCTGATTCTGCAAATTGGGATGACATCTTAAAAAAATACAGCCTTTATAATACCAATCCGGAAAACGTACCGTTTTACTCATGGGGCGGGGCATTTGAAGAGAAACCGTTTTGGTTTAAGGATAGTGACAAACAGGCAGGGGTGCTTGATGTAACTTCTCCTAAAATAGCGGGCAGTGATGAACCAGAAGGTAAATATTATTATTATCCATCCAGACTTTTCAGCAGCGTGGGTGCTATGAAAAGATGGCTACTTGACATGTATAATAATCCGGATAAATGGTGGACAGATAAATAGTGATGCAGGAGGATAAATATGATGAATATTAGAGCAGAGCCGTAACAGGCTCTTTTATTATCCGCAAATTGCGCCCGCGCAAATAAAAAAAGGAGGAAAGCAGAATGAAATCAAACGGATCAAGCTTCGTAGACGGACAGGCTTACAAAGATGGTGAAGAGATATGGGATCTCGGAAGCCTGGTATGTACAAACGTCCCGCTCCGGGGAGTAAGGAACTATGAGGGATTAAGCAAGGATGTAGATAAGCTTCCCCACTACAAAGACCTGTCAACCGGAAGCTCCTGCCTGATGCTGGATACAGGAGACTTCTACAAATATGAAAAAACAACAGATACCTGGTATCTGATTTAAGGAGGGATGAAAAATGCGAGGAGACGACGCATATGCAATCCTCAAAAAGAAAATGCAGGATATGCAGGGTGAAAAGATACAGGAATCTGTAAACAGATACTTTGATGAGCATCCTGTCCAGGCAGGAGCTACTGCGGAACAGGTACAGCAGATTGAGCAGAATAAAAAGGATGTTAATTCGCTAAGGGAAGATTTATCCACCAAAATCACCAAATTCTACGCAAGTTCACAAGGTGAAACTCATCTTGCTGATTCTGACAATGGCAAAATCACGGATATGGTGCTATATGGACGGAGCGAGCAGAAACAGTATTCAGGGAAGAATTTGCTGAATCCTACGTTGCAGACTACTATAAAGAATGGTGTTACTTGTACTGCAAATGGAGATGGAACGTATACGTTGAATGGAACCACTACAACGACAACAGTATTTGATATTGCACAGGATGTGTCTTATAGCTCATTTAGACTTGCAGGGTGTCCAGTTGGGGGAGCTCATGATGTGTCTTACGAATTACAAGCAAGAACTGATAATTTGATTTATGGATATGATACAGGTGATGGTAAAAATATAAAAGCTAATGAAAATTTTTTCATAAGAATTAGAATAAATACTGGAATTAATTGTAACAACCTCCTTTTCAAACCAATGATTGTAGACGCTTCCTTATACCCAGATGCCACCTACGATGATTTCGAACCCTACGTTGGCGGTCAGCCGTCACCCTCTCCTGATTATCCGCAGGAGATTAAGAGCGTGGTGAATCCAACTGTGAAGGTGTGCGGGAAGAATTTGTTAAATTATGACGCATGGTCACAAATAGATTGTGCAAATGGAAAAGCTGTTTATGAGAATAATGGAGTAACAATTACTGCTCTCAGGAATGATGCTTTTACAAATTATGATATGTCAAAATTTCCGACTACAGCACGAATCCCTGTAAACGTGGGAGAAACCATTACGATATCATGGGACGAACCTCTCAATAAAGAAGGAAGAGTGTATGTTTTTGGAAATGCGTCTACAAGTAACATGACATATGTTAATAATTCAAGTTCAAAGCAATTAAAATATACTATTCCAAGCGGCGTCACATTCATTACATTTCGATTTGGTGTGGGAAACGCAGGAGATACTATTAGTTATAGGAATATCCAAATCGAACTTGGTTCTACCCCCACCGCCTACGAACCCTACCACGAACAGACCGTCGCTCTCCCATACACGTTAAACGCTGTTCCTGTAGAAACAGGTGGTAACGTCACAATTGATGGTCAGCAGTATATTGCGGATTATGTGGATGTGGAGAGAGGGAAATTGGTGAGGATGGTTGGAGAATGTGTTATCTCTGACATGAATCAAATTACGAGAATTACTACTAATACATTTTTTGTTTATGGAATGGATGATGTATTTGTAATAAGTGATAACAGCGATGATATAGCAAGACTGCAAACTACTAAATATCAAGGCGTAGCTTTAGTAGATAGGACAGATAACAAATATATTTATAGATGTTGGCTATCAACGCATGATAATCTCAAACCAATCGCATTTCATTCTAATACAGACGATTTGAGTGCGTTTAAAAATGAAGTGTATGGAACAAGAATTATATACCAATTAGCCAATCCAACAGAAATCGACCTCACACCCGAAGAAATTGCCGCATTCAAATCACTTGCAACCTATTATCCAGTCACAAATATATTTATCAATTCCGAACAGCTTGACGGATATACAGTATTCAATTATCCGGTTTCAATGGAGAACGGTTGGAACTATGTAAAACAGCAGATTGGTGATACGAGAAATTATATCTATGATATGGATGCACGTGCTCAGGATACTGATTTACAGGCGGCAGAAGCCTATGTCAACAGCGAATATGCAGTAGCATTAACAGAATTGGAGGTATGATTATGTTATATAGAACATTACTGAAACTTAAAGAGAAAAACGGTCTGACAGACGATTTAAAGAATAAGATCGATATTTTCTTTGCGACTGGTAGGATTACTGAGGAACAGTACAATGAGCTGATGGCTATTAATAAGGAAGAAGAACTGAAAGCGGAAAACTAATTAACTAAAGAGGGCTTTAGTTAACTAAACATTTTTCGACAGTGTTAGAAATTATATTTTTTCACATAAGGAGAAAACCATCTTGTTGAAAATATGTTCTTTTTTATTGTATAATAAAAATAAAAAAGGACGAATCAAAGGATGAAACATTATCGCGCAAATGTAGTAGTACCAAATGAGGGGAATAATGAAATTTCATATGTAATAAAACTTAAAAATAAATGTAGGTTTGAGCTTAACGAGTGTTATTTTACAATGTATAAATCGGCATTTGATGAATACAGCGAGTCTGATTATTTTTGCATTGATTTAGTGACGGAAAAAGACAAAAAAGAAGCCGAGAATATAATGAGACATGCAATAGATTTCCTTGTTTATATTACACAGGTTCCATATGAATTAGAGCATATAACAGAAGACACAAACACAGAGATTGCTCCAATTGATATAGGAGTAAGTAGAAAGAAAATTTTGAATCTAAAAGAATTAGATTGTCAATATAAAAGAATTAGAAGGAAAAAAAGAATTACTTCAAAATGTCTTAAGATTGTATTCGCTGGCTTTAAAATATATTATTCTGTTAGAAGATGTTGAAGAGTCATATTTTGCGATGTTTAGAGTTATAGAAAAAATTGTGAAGGATGAATTTGGAATTGAGCATGCAACAATATCAAATGGATATGATGATATAAGGAATTCCATTAAAAAAATAGCTGAAAAATCTTATGGAATTAAATTAACATCAAAAAAATTAGACGCTATTTCAGGAACAATATCGAGTGAATTGTTTAATAATGTATTTTCAGACGTTTATTCCAAAATTGCATGGTTTTGCAACAAAAAAGAGATAAAGTATGATGAAAATATTTTGGCTAAAGCGGTTAAGATTAGAAATAAACTTGCACATGGGGAATACATTCGCATTAACCGTGAAAGCGAAGAATATAACTTGGTAATTGAATTAGCCAATAAATGTATACGCAAAAAGTTTTTTAATAATGTAAAGAATTGTTATTTGGAAGCTGATATTGAATCCATGTATGAGAATAATAAGTCTTGAGAAAGGTTGCAATCCAAAGGGTGAGATTACGAAAAAAACTTCACATAAAATATGAAGTTAAAAAGCAGAGAGGGCAGAAATGCTCTCTTTTTGTTTAGGAGAAATTTATGAGAAGAATCAGAGCGGAGCCGAGAGGCTTCTTTTATTTTATCCAAAATTGCGCCGGCGCAAACCGGAGAAAGAGTGAAACAGTGAAAGAAATACTCATGCAGACATATACTATTGTATTACCGGTTCTTTTAGGGTATATAGTCTGGCTCTTGAAAAACCAGAAGAAAGACCGGGATGCAAATAGTAAGGGGACTATGCTCCTGCTCCGCGTGCAGATGATAGAGTATCATGCAAAGTACACAAAGTTCGGAAACATTCCATCGTATGCGTACCAGAACTTCTGTGAAATGTACGACGCCTATCATGCGTTAGGTGGGAATGGTATGGTGACCAAAATGAAGCAGGAAATTGATGAATTACATATCAAACAAAAAGGAGAATGACTATGGAACAGATCATTAACTATGTAAAACCGGAACTCATCGTAGTAACAATTGCCTTATATTTTGTAGGCATGGCACTCAAACAGGCACAGGCAGTAAAAGATAAGTATATCCCACTTATCCTTGGCGGAATCAGCATTGCAATCTGCGCGATCTATGTGTTTGCCACCTGCACCTGCGGTACCGGACAGGATATTGCAATGGCAATCTTTACAGCAATCACACAGGGAATCCTGATTGCTGGTCTTTCTACATATGTGAACCAGATTGTAAAACAGGCAAATAAAGACGAATGATTCAGGGGATGAGGAATACATCCCCTTTGGAGGAAATGCTTATGGATAAGCAAAATATAACTGTGTTGAGAAAAATACTGTACGCAGTGGAATCCGGAGATCAGGTATATGGTAAGCAGGATTATTCCTGCTTTGCCGGGGTCGGAGCGAACTGTAGCAATGAAAAAGCTATTACGATCGGTGCGGGGCAGTGGTACGCAGGAGAAGCAAAAGAACTGTTATACCGGATTCAGAGAGCAAACCCGAAGCTATTCAAAGACATGGATAATGCAGGTATGGAAAAAGACCTGCTGATGAAGAGCTGGGATACATACGCCGTAACAGCGGAATCTGCGAAAGGACAGTGCATTGTAAGTATCATCAGCACTGACCTCGGGAAGAAATGCCAGGACGAGTATATGGAAGACCAGATACGAACATACACCCCGACTATCGAAAAAGCCTACGGAACCATGCCAGACACCGCAATGATGGAATGCATCAATATTCTACATCAGGGTGGTTTTGATGCACTGAAGAGGATCTTGTCTAAAACTCCGGAACCATATACCGCAGATAAGATTTACACAACACTGCGTCAGGATCCTGCAGACCCGACACCGAACCAGGTTGGTGACTATGAAGGCAGACAGAAAGCGGTAATCAACATGATTCGGAAGTATGCTGTGACTGCGGAAAGAAAGGAAGATACGACAATGACAAAAACAGAAAAAGCAATCAAACAGATGGAATCATGGGCGGCAGACAATTCTCATGGATATGATCAGATATACAGATGGGGAGAAAAAGGAGATTACGACTGTAGTTCAGCAGTGATCAGCGCATGGCAGGCAGCAGGCGCCCCAGTCAAGACAAAAGGAGCAACTTACACAGGCAACATGAAAGCGGTATTCCTTTCCTGCGGCTTCGCTGACGTGACCAGTAAGGTTAACCGATCGACTGGCTCAGGACTCCAGAGGGGAGATGTGCTGCTGAATGAGACGCATCATGTTGCAATGTACTGCGGAAATGGAAAAGAAGTAGAAGCATCTATAAACGAAAAAGGTACTGCGACAGGCGGACAGCCGGGAGATCAAACCGGAAAGGAATTCCTGGTAAGAAGTTATCGAAACTATCCGTGGGATTGCGTTCTGCGGTACCAGGAAAGCAACTCTGGAAGTACAACAACAACCACCGAAAAAGTGGCATATGCAGCCAGAATAAGCAAAGACACTCAAACGTTCGTGGACGCCGGCAAGACAAAATCAACCCTGTGGCCGAAAGATAAAAAAGAACACCTTGGTGGATGTGATCAAAGGAGCAACTATCAAAGACTCTGCCGGAAAGAAATTCTACCTTGTTCGACTCGGACACCCGTCTGAGGGATTCGTACGAGAATACGTGCTGGCAGGAAGTTTTAAGAAGATAAAATAATCTTCTAACTGAGTTTATTCTGAAAACTACCAAGTCAAGAATTGATATGAATATAATGAAAAAGGTCAACGAAGCTTAAATTCGCTGACCTTATTTTTGAAATATTGTATCATCTTCATATAATTTTCGTGTTGCATTTTGTGTTGCATAGGTATATAATACGTTAAGTCGAAGCTGATTTTATTACACATGCAAATAATAAAATATGCAGTAAAAACAAGGGCTTCGAGAAAATGTAGTAAAATAGCGGTTTACGGGAAATGCACCAATACGGGTTCAAATCCTGTTGCCCCGACTGATGATAATAATATAAAGTAATGCTATAAAGTAATGCAGAAGTTTTTCTTGACGAGTGCTTCGGCTTTATGTTAATATCATCTTCAGAGGTTTTATTAAAAATATAAGAGAAATGCACGGATGAGGAATAGTACACATGGACCAGAGCACAGAGAACTGCTGGGAGCTGAGAAGCAGTGGAAGGAAATTGTGGAACTCGCCTTTGAGCAGCTGCCTGAAACCTTCTGAGAGTAGGTGCAGACGGTGTCCACCGTTATATGGAGAGGATATAAGGACGATGACTCGTTCCGTATCCCATGAGTGTATGACGTAGTTCATAAAATAAGAGTGGTACCGCGTAAGATAATAGTATCTTTCGTCTCTTGCAGATAAGTCTGTGGGGATGAGAGATTTTTTTTTATGTCAATTTTAGCTGGATCAGATAAATCGTCCGTTTCAGTCCGCTTCAATAAAAACAGGCAGAGGATTTATATTCAATGATCAAAACGGTAAGATTTCAGCCCACAGGAAAAACATAATATTTACATAATGGAGGAAGAGAAAAATGATGAATCCAAGCAAGTATCAGAGACAGTATTTCATGCCGCCTGTTAAATGCATGAAATGGGCAGAAAAAGAATATGTAGACAAAGCACCAATCTGGTGTTCTGTAAGACCTTCGTGATGGAAACCAGGCACTTGTAATCCCAATGAGCCTGGAGCAGAAAATTGAATTTTTCAAACTTCTTGTTAAAATTGGTTTCAAAGAAATCGAAGTAGGTTTCCCTGCTGCTTCTGAGACAGAATATGAATTTCTGCGTACTTTAATTGAACAGAATCTGATTCCGCAGGATGTAACTATCCAGGTTCTTACTCAGGCAAGAGAGCATATTATCCGTAAGACTTTTGAAGCTGTTAAGGGTGCTCCCAAAGCAATCGTACATGTATATAATTCCACATCTGTTGCACAGAGAGAGCAGGTATTTAAGAAATCTAAAGAAGAAATCTTAAAGATTGCAGTAGATGGAGCTGCATTATTAAAGAAGCTTGCTGATGAAACAGAAGGAAATTTCCAGTTTGAATACAGCCCTGAGAGTTTTACAGGTACAGAGCCAGAATATGCACTGGAAGTTTGTAATGCAGTTCTTGATGTATGGCAGCCGACAGCTGACAACAAATGTATCATCAACCTGCCTGTAACTGTACAGCACTCCATGCCACATGTATACGCAAGTCAGGTAGAGTATATGTGTGAGAACCTGAAATACCGTGAAAATGTAATCGTATCTCTTCATCCGCATAACGACAGAGGGTGTGGTGTTGCAGATTCTGAGATGGGCTTACTTGCAGGTGCGGACAGAATAGAGGGTACTTTATTCGGAAATGGTGAACGTACCGGTAATGTGGATATCGTCACACTTGGCATGAATATGTATTCCCAGGGAGTAGATCCGAAACTTGACTTCTCCGATATGCCACATATCTGTGAGGTATACGAAGAATGCACAGGAATGAAAGTCAGTGAAAGAAGTCCATACAGTGGTGCCCTTGTATTTGCTGCATTCTCCGGTTCTCATCAGGATGCGATTGCCAAAGGTATGCACTGGAGAGATAACAAAGATCCGGATCACTGGAATGTACCGTATCTTCCAATTGATCCGAAAGATGTTGGCAGAAACTATGACGCAGATGTAATCCGTATTAACAGTCAATCCGGTAAGGGCGGTGTCGGATATATCCTTGAGACAAAATTCGGCCTGAATCTTCCACCGAAAATGCGTGAAGCAATGGGATATGCAACAAAAGCAGTATCTGATCATAAACATAAAGAGCTTCATCCGGATGAGATCTTCAGCCTGTTTAAACAGACATTTGAAAATATTGTGGAACCATACAGTATCAATGAAGTCCATTTCCAGCAGAAAGACGGCGGTATTGTGACACAGGTTACTTCCAGTTTCCAGGGAAAGATGATTACAACAGAGGCTACAGGTAACGGACGTCTTGATGCAGTCAACAACGCATTAAAGAAAGCATATGAGCTGAAATATACACTGGAGACTTATCAGGAGCATGCTCTGGAACGCAGCTCAAGTTCCAAAGCTATCGCTTATGTAGGTATTAAAAAACCAGACGGAACTCTTGCGTGGGGAGCAGGAGTAGATGCGGATATCATCAAAGCCTCTATCGATGCTCTTGTAACAGCAATAAATAATCGATAATCGTTACTTTAAAATGAAAGAAGTAAACGAAATTGATTATATTAGCAGCTCATTGAATGTGAAGTAAGTAACAATTTTGTATTCGTATCTTAGAAAGAAATTCAAAATTCAGATTGACATAAGATAAAAAATATCGGGTACTTGGCAGGATGTGTGATGGATATCCTGCCAAGTATCTTTTTGTATTTTTATATGTACAAAAATCCTTTAAGTACAGGATAAAGTACATTCAAATGGGAAATCCTGAATAAAAATGAGAAAGATTGTATTTAATTAAAATCATAAGCAAAACCAATTGACATAATGCCTGTGTTTACGTATACTGACACCGTGGACAGAAAAGTGTCCTAAAAAAGTATAAATTACATTTTATTATCTCACATCAGGCTAGTGAGAAATGCGCGGAAATATTTTAGAGAAAGAGGTAAAAGAATGAAAGATTTTGAACAGTGGAATGGCTTTAAAGGGAACCGTTGGAAAGAGAAAATCGACGTTCGTAACTTTATTAAGCTGAACTACACACCATATGATGGGGACGATTCCTTCCTGGAAGGACCTACTGAGGCAACAAACAAACTTTGGGGTAAACTTCAGGAACTGCAGAAAGCAGAGCGTGCAAACGGCGGAGTTCTGGACATGGAGACAGAAGTTGTAACCTCTCTGACTGCTTATGGTCCTGGATATATTGATGAAGACCTCAAGAATCTGGAAAAGGTTGTAGGACTTCAGACCGACAAACCTCTCAAACGTGCATTTATGCCATACGGTGGTATCAAAATGGCAGAGCAGGCATGCGAAACCTATGGATACGAAGTAAGTGATAAAATTAAAAATATTTTCAACAACTATGAATTTAAGACTCATAACCAGGGTGTATTTGATATCTACACACCAGAGATGAAAATGGCCCGTCATAACAAGATCCTTACAGGTCTTCCGGACACATATGGCCGTGGACGTATCGTAGGTGACTACAGACGTGTAGCTCTGTATGGTATCGATGCTCTGATCGAAGGAAAACAGAAAGACTTCGCAGCAAGTGACCGCCAGGGTATGAGACGTTACGACTTCCAGCTTCGTGAGGAAATCGCAGATCAGATTCGTGCACTGAAAGGCATGAAAGCAATGGCTCAGGCATACGGTTATGATATTTCCCAGCCGGCTAAAGATGCAAGAGAAGCATTCCAGTGGTTGTATTTTGGATATCTGGCAGCTATCAAGACACAGAACGGTGCTGCAATGAGTGTTGGACGTATTTCCACATTCCTTGATATCTATATTGAAAGAGATCTTCAGAATGGTACTCTTACAGAGTCTGAAGCTCAGGAACTCGTTGATCACATGGTAATGAAATTCCGTATGGTAAAATTTGCACGTATTCCTTCTTATAACCAGTTATTCTCCGGCGATCCGGTATGGGCAACTCTGGAAGTAGCAGGTATGGGAATCGACGGACGTCATATGGTAACAAAGAGTGACTATCGTTTCCTTCATACACTGGAAGATATGGGACCGGCTCCGGAACCAAACCTTACAGTACTCTATTCTTCAAGACTGCCTGAGAACTTTAAGAAATATGCTGCAAATATTTCTGTTACAACAAGTTCTATCCAGTATGAAAACGATGATGTTATGCGTCCGGTATGGGGCGATGACTACAGCATCTGCTGCTGTGTATCTGCTACAGAGACAGGTAAAGAGATTCAGTTCTTTGGTGCTCGTGCAAACCTTGCAAAATGCCTTCTTTACGCTATCAACGGTGGCGTTGATGAGAAAACAAAACAGCAGGTAGGACCGGAATACACACCAATCACTTCTGAATATCTTGACTATGACGAAGTAGTTGCAAAATATGACAAGATGATGGACTGGCTGGCTCACCTCTATGTAGGTACTCTGAACATGATCCATTATATGCACGACAAATATTACTATGAAGCAGCAGAGATGGCTCTGATCGATACAAAAGTTGATCGTTCTTTTGCAACTGGTATCGCAGGTTTCTCTCATGTAGTTGACTCTCTTTCTGCTATCAAATATGCGAAAGTAAAAGCTATCCGTGATGAGGATGGAATTACTACAGACTTTGAAGTTGAAGGTGATTTCCCACGTTATGGTAACGATGATGACAGAGCAGATGAGATCGCAACAACACTGCTTTCCACATTCCTTGAAAAACTGAAACATATTCATACTTATCGTGATTCCAAACCAACCACATCTATTCTTACTATTACTTCTAACGTAGTATATGGTAAAGCTACAGGTTCTCTTCCGGATGGAAGAAAGATGGGAGAACCTCTTGCACCTGGTGCAAACCCATCTTACGGTGCAGAGCAGAACGGACTTCTTGCTTCCTTAAACTCTGTTGCAAAACTTGACTATGAAGATGCGCTTGACGGAATCTCCAATACACAGACAATCAATCCGGATGCACTGGGACATAGTAATGAAGAACGTACAGAGAACCTTGTTCATGTACTGGACGGATACTTTGATCAGGGTGCTCATCACCTCAATGTAAACGTATTTGGCAAAGAGAAACTGATCGATGCTATGGAACATCCGGAAAAAGAAGAATATGCAAACTTTACAATCCGTGTATCCGGATATGCTGTTAAGTTCATTGACCTTACAAGAGAGCAGCAGCTGGATGTTATCGCAAGAACTTGCCACGACAGAATGTAATCAGAATGGATGATAAGCAGATGAAAGGTTATGTTCATTCTCTGGAAAGCTTCGGGTCCGTAGACGGACCCGGAGTAAGATATGTGATTTTCTTAAGTGGCTGTGCTATGAGATGCCAGTTCTGCCATAATCCGGATACCTGGAAGCTGAATCAGGGACAGGAGTATACGGCAGATGAACTTCTAAACAAGGCATTGAGATATAAGGGTTACTGGGGAAATAAGGGTGGTATCACTGTAAGTGGTGGAGAACCATTGCTGCAGATTGATTTTTTGACAGAATTGTTTAAAAAGGCGAAGGCAATGGGGATAAATACAACTCTTGATACCAGTGCGAATCCTTTTACAGATAAAGAACCGTGGCATTCCAAGTGGCTTGAGTTTATGAAATATACAGATCTTGTGCTTCTGGATATCAAGCAGATTGATGAGGCGGAGCATATTAAACTTACGGGGCATTCAAATAAGAATATTCTTGAGATGGCGCGTGAGCTTTCAGATATGAAGAAGCCTGTCTGGATCAGACATGTGCTTGTGCCGGGCGGCAGTGACAAGGATGAATATCTTCATCAGCTGGCTGATTTTATTCATACGCTTTCTAATGTGGAGCGTGTGGAGGTGTTGCCGTATCACACACTTGGGAAGTTTAAATGGGAGAATCTTGGGATTCCTTATCCGTTGGAGGGGGTTAATCCGCCACCGCAGGAGAGGGTTGATAATGCCAGGGAGATTCTTGGGGCAATTTAACCGAATAACTTGAAAAAGATGATAAGCTGTTATATGGGTGAGAGGCCTGTATAGCAGCTTTTTTAATTGCGAAGGGGACGCTTGCCAGAAAAAATATTTATTTCTGGCAAGCTGGTGATTGGCAAAATTGAATGAATTTGTATCCCCCCTATGGGCTTGTTGGGGAAGGGACGGTTTGTTATAATTCAGGTCATGATGAATTTGTAATCATATTGTATGGTGCAGGTGAGGGCAGGAAAGCTGTTGGTAACTTGTAAGATACTATTACTGTATAGAATTGAGATTGTTATAGAAAGCGGAGGAAGATATAATTGAAGGATTTATTGTCGGAGATTGAGAGCTATTGGACTACCCGCGCGGAGGGGTATTCTGAGGTGAATCATAAGGAATTGAATGGGATGCAAAAGGGGGCGTGGCTTGAGGTTCTTGAGAGTCAGTTTCCGAAGAAAGCGAAGGAGGAGCTGAAGATTCTGGATATTGGTACCGGACCGGGCTTTTTTCCTGTTATTCTGGCTGGAGCGGGGTATAGGGTTACTGCGGTGGATTATACGCAGGAGATGCTGGATACTGCGAAGAAGAATGCAGGGGAACTTTGCAGGAATATTACTTTTTATAAGATGGATGCGCAGAATCTGGAGTTTGAGGATGATGTGTTTGATGTGGTAATCAGCAGGAATCTGACCTGGAATCTGAAGGAGCCAGAGAGGGCTTATAGGGAGTGGTGTCGTGTTCTGAAGCCGGGGGAAAGTTGCTTAATTTTGATGCGAACTGGTATGGCTATCTTTATGATGATGAGAAGCGTCAGTCTTATGAGGAGGATAGGCGGAGTGTAGAGAGTGAGAATCTGGATGATCATTATCTTTGTACGGATATTGACCGTATGGAGAAGATTGCATTACAGATGCCGCTTTCTGCGATTAACAGACCATCCTGGGACAGGAAGTTTCTGAAGGAGAATGGGTTTTCGAGTGTGGCAGTTGATACAGGAATCTGGGACAGAGTGTGGAGTCAGGAGGAGAAGCTGAATTATCATTCTACGCCGATGTTTATGGTTAGTGCTGTGAAAGAAGCGGGAAATAACTGGAATAGTAAAGAGTTGAAGCCGGGAGAGGATGATGCGCAGAATTATATGGAGAGTTCTCTTAT
>NZ_JBWLUT010000186.1:0-5063 GCF_056504575.1 Blautia sp. CGZ-1-C1 | reverse complement strand
TACAGGTAAAATCGGACAGGCAATGGCAAAAATCTGCAAGGGCTTTGGCATGAGAGTTATCGCTTACGATCTTTATCCGAATAAAAACCTTGATTATCTGGAATATGTATCTCTGGATGAGCTTCTTGCAACCAGTGATCTGATCAGTCTTCACTGCCCTCTTACTAAGGAAACCAAGCATCTCATTAATGAAGAAACTATTTCTAAGATGAAAGATGGCGTGATTCTTGTAAATACTTCCCGTGGTGGTCTGATCAAAACAGAGGATTTGATTTCCGGAATCCGCGATCATAAATTCTTTGCAGTTGGTCTTGATGTTTATGAGGAAGAAACTGATTTTGTATTTGAGGATATGTCCGAGCGTATCCTGCAGAGTTCTATCACTCAGCGTCTTCTTTCCTTCCCGAATGTAGTCATGACTTCTCATCAGGGCTTCTTTACACGCGAAGCACTGGATAACATCGCAGAAACCACTCTGGAAAATGCAAAGGCATTTATGAATGGGGAAGAACTGAAAAACGAAGTTTTTTCTTAATTTGACGGAGTTTTCTTCAACAGAAATCAGGCAGGTATCTGCAATTGAAGCAGGGGACTTACTTGATTCGGTTAAATATTTACTTCTTCTAACGAAAAAAGCACTCCCACGAGTGCTTTTTTCATAAACCGTCAATCGGATATTCACAATCCACTTCCGCTGCTTGCCTATTATAAGCGGAAAATGATGTAGTATTCCTGACTATTTTGAAGTTTTTGTTGTATCTGAGGATGCAGCATCTTTTGCTGTATTTTCTGTTGTATTTTCTGTTTTCGCAGCATCTGCTGTCTCTGCGCTATCTGCATTTTCATCCTCAGGTTCGTCAATCTGCTTCATATCTTCATCAGAAGTGTCCGCATCCATTTCATTGAGCTCTTCTTCTGTCAGCGGCTGAAGGTCGTCCTGATAGATTTCTTTGTTCGTAATATCATCTTCTGACTTTTTTCCACAACCGGCCAGGCCGATAGATGCAAGAAGCATACCTGTAATTATCATGTATCTAAATTTCTTCATTCTATTCATCCTTTCATCTTTAATTTAACTGCCAGATCTTTTATCTCCTGTATCATATCATCCCTGTCTCTGACCGGCACTTTATCTGTACGGTTTACATACACCGTTCCCAGACTCTCACAGCTCATCTGGCGAAGCAGCATTTCTGCTGTGCTCTCTGCTTTCTCTCTTGGTCCGATACTTCCTGCAGCCAGAAGAACAGCTCCTGTTTTTTTCTTCGGAACCGGTTCTTCTTTACGGATATATCTGGCACTGAAATAGGTCTGCAGCCTGCTCATCACTGCAAGAAGCATGCCCGTAACTTCTTCAAAATATACAGGAGAGGCAATAATAATGTGGTCGCATTCCTCAATATAGGAAAGAATCTCCTGCCACTCATCTTTAACCGCACATCCCGCATGGTCAAAACACCATCTGCAATCTATACACGGACGAATCTGTGCCCTGTATGCATCAACCACTTTGTACTCTCCACCGAGATTTTCCTGTAATGTATGGATCATATATGCTGTTTCACCATTTTTCCTCGGTGAACCATTAAAAATCAATGTTTTCATCCCTGTTTTTCCTCATATTCTTTCCTGAGAAGCGCGATCTCACGTGCCCATCCCTCATCATCGTTCGGAGTTTCCAGAATAAACGGAATGCCTTTTGTCGCAGGGTGATTGATCACACGCACAAGTGCTTCCAGTCCAATCTCGCCTTCCCCGAGTCTGGCATGACGGTCTTTGTGACTGCCAAGACCATTCATACTGTCATTTAAATGAATCGCTTTCAGTCTGTCAAGACCGATAATCTGGTCAAACTCAGCAAATACCCCGTCAAGATCATTGACAATATCATATCCTCCATCCCAGACATGGCAGGTATCCAGACAGACGCCCAGTTTCTCTTTCAGTTCCACCTGGTCAATAATCTGGCGCAGTTCCTGAAAGTTTCTTCCTACCTCGCTGCCCTTTCCTGACATTGTCTCGAGAAGGACTGTCGTGCTCTGTTCTTTTGTAAGAACTTCATTCAGGATTTCCGCGATTTTGGCAATTCCTGTTTCCGCTCCCTGACCTACATGGCTGCCCGGATGAAAATTGTAATAATTTCCCGGTGTCAGTTCCAGACGTTTCAGATCATCCGCCATTGTCTCTCTGGCGAACTCTCTCAGATTCTCCTTCGCAGCACAGCAGTTCATCACATATGGCGCATGTGCTACCAGCTTGCCGAAATGATTTTCCTGCTCCAACTGTAAAAATGCCTGTACATCTTGCGGATTAATCTCTTTTGCCTTTCCCCCTCTTGGATTTCTTGTAAAAAATGCAAAAGTGTTACCGCCATTTGCAAGCATCTGTTTTCCCATCGCCAGATATCCTTTGGATGAGCTTGTGTGATTTCCTATATATAACATATCCCATTCCTCTGTCTGTAATATTTATGTAACCTTTTGTCATAGTATTATAACAAAAATGTGGTTTTATGAAAAGACTTATTTGTTGACGATTCTGTGAATTCTCTATATACTTCTTATATAATTTAACTATTCAGTAATCCATTATTCACACAAAATTTTCATATGAATATATCTGTTTTTGTGAAATATAAATTCAGATTCTTATTTCACCTCACAGAGTTTTCCAATGATTTGACCAAATCAAGTAAGTCCCCTGCTTCAATTGCGAAGAGCAATAAGCAGTGGGTGGGGACTTGCTTGTATCAGAAGGGGTACAAGCCCCTTCTGATAAACTGCGAAGCAGTTATTTGGTTATGAGCAAGTAGCGAAAGCGGATTGCGAATATCCGATTGACTTCCTTAACTGTACGGATACTGAATAGAGACCACTGTTTTTTCATTTTTCAGTAATCTGAATGTCCTTATCACTCATAAGAAAGCGAGAATACATATGAATCCTAAATCTAAAAAACCACAGGGCAAAACCTCGACATCCCGCAGAAAAAATATCTACAGAAAATCAAAATATTATCAGGAAAGACGGCAGAAACTACTGATTGCAGCCGGAATCGGCATTTTTGTTCTGGTTTTTATACTGCTTCTGGCAGGAATCCGCGGATGCAGCAACTATATACATTCACGGAAAACCGCTTCCAAAAATGCTGTATCAATGAATGTCTCTTCGGACAGCAGCAAATCCGCTTCTTCGGCTTCTGATCCTTCTGAATCTGATACAGCGTCAGATTCTACCGTAGATTCGCCTGTATCTCTGACTCTCAGTGTTGTAGGTGACTGTACCCTTGGGACAGATGAGACATTTGATTATGACACCAGTTTAAACGCTTACTATGAAAATTATGGTGCCGATTATTTCATGCAGAATGTAAAAAGCATTTTCTCTGCAGATGATCTGACGATTGCGAATTTCGAAGGAACACTTACTGACTCAACCGAACGCGAAGATAAAACATTTGCTTTCAAAGCACCTGCCTCTTATGCTTCTATTTTGACAAATGGTTCTGTCGAAGCGGTAAATACTGCCAATAACCACAGCCATGACTACGGAGATCAGAGTTTCGAAGACACACTCACTGCATTGGATAATGCAGGAATCGTACATTTCGGATATGATGAAACCGCCGTAATGGATATAAAAGGCGTTAAGGTCGGATTAGTCGGCATCTATGAACTGAATGACCACCTTGGCAGAGAACAGCAGTTAAAAGATAATATTGCGAAGGTAAAAGCTGATGGTGCACAGCTAATCGTAGTTATTTTCCACTGGGGAAATGAGACCGAAACCGTCCCGGACAGCAACCAGACAACCCTTGGACGCCTGGCAATTGATGAAGGTGCCGATCTTGTATGCGGACATCACCCTCATGTTCTTCAGGGCATTGAAACCTATAAGGGTAAAAATATCGTGTACAGTCTTGGAAACTTCTGCTTCGGTGGAAACAGTTCTCCAAGCGATATGGACACCATGATCTATCAGCAGACTTTTACCATTGATTCTGACGGCGTCAAAGATGATAATGTGACTAATATTATTCCATGCTCTATTTCTTCCGCAGCGTATGAAGGTTACAATAACTATCAGCCAACTCCTGCCGAGGGCGACGAAGCTACACGAATTTTGAATAAGATCAATGAACGAAGCTCATGGATTTCTACTGAGGAAGGTACTACCTTTACTGCAAAATATAATAGCAGCACAACAGGAAATAATACAGATAGTGCTAATTCTTCTGATAATAACACAGTTGATATGAATTAGGCGCAAAAAGCCGGGAAGTCTTTTCAGATTTCTCGGCTTTCTTTATGTATTTCATATTATCCATTATATAATATAAAATATTTTTATGTTGATATTATATTATTATCATCGCATCTCCAAAAGAGAAAAATCTATATCTTTCCTGTACTGCCGTCTCATAGGCGCGCATGATATTTTCCTTACCAGCCAGTGCGGATACCAGCATCAGAAGTGTGGACTCCGGCAGATGGAAGTTTGTGATCAATCCATCGATCATTTTGAATTTATATCCCGGATAAATGAAAATCTCTGTCCAGCCGCTTCCTGATCTCAGGATTCCATCTTCTCCTGTTGCGGATTCCAGAGTTCTGCAGCTCGTGGTTCCTACGGAAATAACACGTTTTCCTGCTTTCTTTGTATCGTTGATCAGCTTCGCCTGATCTTCTTCTACAATATAGAATTCAGAATGCATATGGTGGCTTTCCACATCATCAACCTTTACAGGGCGGAAAGTTCCAAGGCCTACATGAGAAGTCACATGAGCGATATTCACGCCTTTTTCTTTCACCTTTTCCAGCAATTCCTTTGTAAAATGCAAACCTGCGGTCGGTGCTGCTGCGGATCCTTCATTCTTTGCGTAAACAGTCTGATAACGGTTCTTGTCTTTCAGTTTATGAGTAATATATGGTGGCAGAGGCATTTCTCCAAGCTGATCCAGAATCTCCTCAAAGATTCCTTCATAATGGAACTGAATCAGGCGGTTTCCCTCTTCCACAACATCAATGATCTCACCCTTTAAAATTCCATTTCCAAATGTGATCT
>NZ_JBWLUT010000185.1:0-10147 GCF_056504575.1 Blautia sp. CGZ-1-C1 | reverse complement strand
TACAAAAACCTCCTACGAATCAATATCTGTACAGGATATTATACTATTTTTCTCCCCAAAAGTACAGTTCTTCATACATTCTTTAGAATTGATGTATATAATTTTATGATTCCGCCATAATACCTATCACAGGCACAACAATTCGTCATCTTATTCAGGAGGCAGACATGCTACAGCAGATCTTTCTCGGATTTATCGGACTATGCTCCGGCTTTATCATTGCCGGAGGACTGATCGGGCTTCTGATCGGGGCTCTCGATCGTCCCGCGTTATGCAGGCATAACACATACCGCAGACCATATCATGCTATATGAGGACATTACATTATTCGGAACAGAGCTTGGAAATCTGTTCTATCTCTTTCAATGGAACATCCCTGCCGGTACTCCTTTTTTGATTTTATACGGGCTCTTTTCAGGAATCTTTCTCGGAGGATGGATCATGGCACTTGCAGAAATGGCAGATATTTTTCCCATCTTTGCAAGAAAAATCCGTTTCCAAAAGGGCCTCTCCTTTACCATTTTGTGTGTAGCATTCGGCAAAGCAGTCGGCTCACTGATTTACTATTATAACGGATGGCTTCCATGATTTCCAGATAATTATTATAAAAGAAAGGAGAACATAGAAAATCTTATGTCAGGTAATATTTCAACTCAAAAACAACAAAAGCAGCAAAAACAATATCAGGACTACGTAAAAAAAATCACCCCTGTTCACAGCCTGGGGCTAAATATGTGCAAAGCCTTTTTCACAGGCGGTATCATCTGTGTTCTGGGACAGTTTATCCTAAATTATGCCAAAAGTCTCGGACTTGACAAAGATACTTCCGGTTCCTGGTGTTCCCTTATTCTGATACTGATCAGCGTTATCCTTACCGGTCTTAATCTTTATTCCAAAATCGGAAAATTCGGAGGAGCCGGAGGTCTTGTGCCAATCACCGGGTTTGCCAACTCTGTCGCCGCTTCCGCCATCGAATACAAAGCAGAGGGGCAGGTCTTTGGCATCGGATGCAAGATATTCACCATCGCAGGTCCCGTAATTCTGTATGGAATTTTAAGTTCGTGGATTCTTGGTGTTATTTACTATCTTTTCACATAACTGTTCCATGCTTTTGTAGATACAAAATCAATCAGATATTCGCAATTGAAGCAGGGGACTTACTTGATTTGGTTAAAATATTTTGCGAAACAGCCAACTACCGAATATTTATCTTTTCAGATTTATCTCACAGGAGGTTTCATATGAAGAATCAACTAACTCTCGGTACATCCAGTGTCTCATTTAAAAATCCCGTCTTTATCCAAAGCTGTGCCTCGATTGTCGGTCAGAAAGAAGGCGAAGGCCCATTAGGATCCTGTTTCGACAAAGTATGCGAAGATCCCTTGTTCGGTACGGATACATGGGAAGCAGCCGAAAGCACTATGCAAAAAGAAACCGCATTGCTGGCAATCCGGAAAGCCGGTCTGCAGGCATCTGATATCCGTTTTCTTTTCGCCGGTGACCTGCTCGCCCAGACTGTTGCATCTTCTTTCGGAACAGCAGATCTTGGAATTCCGTTTTATGGTCTTTTCGGTGCATGTTCCACTATGGGCGAGTCTCTTTCCCTTGGCTCTTTGTGTGTAGCAGGCGGCTACGGAAAGCATATCCTCTGCGCTACCTCCAGCCATTTTGCCAGCGCAGAAAAGGAATTTCGTTTTCCCCTGGGATATGGAAATCAAAGACCCCTATCTGCTACCTGGACGGTCACTGGTTCCGGAGCCTGTGTACTCGGATACGAACCTCCATCCCGTTCTGCTGCCAAAAACTCCAACTCTCTCCGCCATCAAAATACCTGTGCCGTCATAACAGGAATCACCACCGGCAGACTGGTTGACTTCGGATTTAAGGATTCCTTTAACATGGGCGGATGCATGGCTCCTGCCGCGTGCGATACCATAGCCCAGAATCTAAAAGATTTCAACCGCAAGCCTGAAGATTACGATGCTATTTTCACAGGTGATCTCGGCCTGATAGGTCAGAAAATCCTCTTCGACCTTCTCTTAGAAAAAGGATTTGATATCTCTTCCATACATCAGGACTGCGGCATGTTGATTTATGACTCAGAAACTCAGGACACACATTCCGGCGGCAGCGGATGTGGATGTGCTGCTTCTGTTTTAGCCGGACATATATTACCAGGTATCATAAATAATAACTGGAAACGAATTCTATTTGTCCCCACCGGAGCATTGTTATCAAAAGTAAGTTTCAACGAAGGGGACTCTATTCCCGGAATCGCACATGCCGTTGTTATTGAACAATATAAAGTTCCTGAGATGATGTAAATAGAAGGAGGAAAAACATGGACTATTTTAATGCTTTCTGGACGGGAGGACTCATCTGTGCCCTGGTTCAGATTCTGCTTGACAGGACAAAACTTATGCCTGGCCGTATTATGGTACTTCTGGTCTGCACCGGTTCTGTTTTAAGCGCCATTGGCATTTATCAGCCGTTTGTAGAATTTGCAGGAGCAGGCGCATCTGTTCCTTTGCTCGGATTTGGCAATGTATTGTGGAAAGGAATAAAAGAAGCCATCGATGAAAATGGTCTGATCGGACTTTTTATGGGTGGTTTCACCGCATGTGCGGTCGGTGTCTCCGCAGCTCTTATTTTTTCTTATCTCGCAAGCCTTATTTTCAAGCCGAAAATGAAAGGATGATTTGACATGAGCGATACTCTCTATCTGCAATTAGATCAGAATATCCAGGTAACCCACCCGCATATTTACCTGCAGGACATAGCGAAACTCTCCTGCAGCAACAGCAAAATTTTAAACCGTCTGCGTGTAATGCCTGTAGCAAATCTTGCACCTGATAAACCCGGCCGTTACGTGATGTCTGTCATGGACCTGATCACTGAAATTCAGAAAAAAGAACCAGATCTTGAAATCAATACGATTGGTGAAGAAAACTTTATCATTACATTTAAGAATAAGCCTGGTCCCGGCATCATCTGGCAGTGGTGTAAAATTATTTTCGTCGGTCTGGCTACTTTTTTCGGTGCCGGATTTTCTATTATGACATTTAATAATGACGTAGACGTTGGCAGCCTTTTTGATCAGATTTATACACAGGTTACAGGACAGGTTTCCAATCATTTTACTGTTCTGGAAATCACATATTCCATAGGAATCGGGCTTGGCGTCCTGTTCTTCTTTAATCACTTTGGTCATATGAAGATCACCACCGATCCCACTCCTATGCAGATACAAATGCGCCTGTACGAAGATGATGTCAATAAAACTATCATAGAAGATATTGACCGGATGCAGAAAAAGTGATATACTTTCAGCCGAGTGTTCGAAACCTTCCACTCGTAAAAAAAATACTAAAGGAGATAATTGAATATGAAAAACAAAGGTACACAGTTTCTTGTAGAGGCGGCTGCAATCGGAGCTATTTATGTAGTTCTGACAGTTTTATTTGCACCGCTTAGTTATGGCGAAGTCCAGATCCGCTTTTCTGAGGCACTGACAATTCTGCCATTCTTTACACCAGCTGCAATCCCGGGATTATTTGTCGGATGTATCATCGCCAATCTTTTTGGCGGCGCGATTCCGGTAGATATCATCTTCGGAAGCATTGCAACACTGATCGGTGCTGTATTTACTTACAAGCTTCGCAACTGTAATCGTTTTCTTGCACCGATTCCGCCAATCGTGGCGAACGCAGTCATTGTACCATTCGTACTCCGTTTCGGATACGGAGTGAATCTTCCGATTCCGCTTATGATGCTGACTGTAGGTGTCGGAGAGGTTGTTTCCTGTGCTGTAATAGGACTGATTCTTCAGACAGCTCTTCTGAAATACAAGAATGTAATCTTCAGATCTCAGAGAACCATGTAAGTCATCGAAAGCAACCCAAACCATAACCAATATAACTTAACGTATATACGCAAACACAAAAAGAGTATGCAAAACAAGTGATATTTACCTGCTTATCGGGAAATATCACTTGTTATCTGCATACTCTTTTTCTATTTACCACCTGATATATACTATGTCTGGTCTTTTAATTGTTTTAAAATTCTTTTCTCCATTCTGGATACCTGCACCTGTGAGATTCCCATCTCGGCAGCAATTTCTGTCTGCGTCATATCTTTAAAATATCTCATATATATCAGCTGGCGTTCTCTTGCATCCAGCTTCTTTAATATTTCATCCAGAAAAATACGATTCAACGCAGCATCCTGTCCATTTTCTTTTTCCTGAAGCCTGTCCATAAGCGAAATATCATTTCCATCACCCTGATAGATAATCTTATGCAAAGACTCAACTTCTGCCCCCGATTCCAGTGACATCACCACTTCATCTACAGAAAGCTGTGCACTTTGGGCTATTTCCTCCATTACCGGTTCTCTCCCCAGTTCTTTTTCCAGTTTTTCCCTTGCGCTGTAAATCCTGACACAATTTTCTTTCAGGCTCCTGCTTACTTTTAAGATTCCATCATCCCGAAGATATCTCTTAATCTCACCTGCGATCATCGGGATAATGTATTATAGTGGAAATTTTGAAATTTCCTTTATCCAATAGGGTAATTATCTTGAATAAGATATATGAAATTTTACACGCAAGAAGATATATCCCCTTGCGATGTATTAACTATAGAAATGTAATTTACTGTAGTGTCAAAAGATCATTATACTCAATTTCAACATAATCATTCGATATTTTGATCTTTTTGATATATTCACGTACAGTCTTCTGTCTTTCATTAAAAGACATGAACTCCCAGCTGTCAGCAACACTTTTGAATGCTTTAGCTCTTGCTGTCATATCTTTAGCTCTGGTGTTCTTTAATGTGTACTGTTCTATCTGTGTATTCAGATTTTCCAGTTCTTTATTGATCTCACCAATCGTCTCCAACAGGACACTATTATTGGTATCGGATGCATATAAATTATACAGGGATTTCAGCTTACCTTCAAGAATCTGATTCTCCCTGGTTCATAGCTTCAAATCCTTTTTGATTTTGCTGTTCTGATTTTTCCTCGATTACCTCATACTCCTTTGATAATTTCAGCATATCACTAACAACAACTTCTTCAACTTCAGCTGCATCCAATTTTCCATTCTGGCAATTTGGATTCTTAACCAGGTGCGGTTTACTATGGTCTAATGAGTAACAGTAAATCATCACTCTTCCACCGCTCCATTTTTGATAACGCATCTTTGCCCCACATAATCCACAATATATTAACCCAGTAAGTAAATACTGTGATTTATGAGAAGTTGCTCTCGTTCTTGTTTTTCGCAATTCCTGAACTTCATCAAACAGTTTTTTATCAACTATCGGCTCGTGAAGACCATCAACGATTTCCTTATTATATTTGAGCTTTCCAACGTATGTCACTCTGGATAACATATCGGACACTTGTTTGTCTCCTTTTAAATCGGACATCTTTGCCAGTGCATACGTGGAATAGCCTTCCTTATATAATTCAAAAATCTTTCTGACTGTTTCTGCATCTTTATTTGGCACAAGAACGTCATCACCGTTATTATAGTCATAACCAAATGGTGGTTTCGTCCCTCTCCATTTTCCGGTTTTGATTCTCTCTGTAATTCCCATCTGTGTACGTTCACGAATATTTTCACGTTCATACTGAGCAAATACAGATAAGATACCTACCATTGCTTTTCCATATGGTGTTGTTGTATCAAAGTTCTCATTTAAAGAAATAAATCCAACATCATTTGCTTCAAACACATCTTCCAAAAGATAAATCGTATCTTTCTGACTTCTGGACAAACGATCAAGTTTAACAACTACAACTGATTCCACTTTGCCCTCTTGAATTTCTTTAATAAGACGTTTCATCTCCGGTCGATTCAGATTGCTTCCTGAATAGCCACCGTCAATATACAGATCATAATTATCAATCTCCTGATAATTACAATACCTTTCAAGCTTCTCTGTCTGAGCACCTACTGAATATCCTTCTTCAAACTGAAAATTTGTAGAAACTCTGATATACAATCCTGTTTTTTTATTATTTGAGGTATTCTTTCCAATTCTTATGTTTCTCACCTCGCTCTTTCCTCCTCTCACGTATACTATACCATCCTTCCAGAAAAATTTCAACTTATTTTATTTGTCTAAGTATGTTATATGAAATTTCTTCTTTCAGCTGCATCGACTTTAATATTATCAACTGCTCCCATCTCTTTATTCATCTGATATAAGATCTGACGAACTACCGGGGAATCCAATTTGAATCTTTCTAAATCTTTATCTTCGATCACATTACCATTTGCATCATATCTTCTTACAATTTTTAATGCCATCGCAATCCCTCCCTTTATAAATCATATTCAATCGTCTCTAAAAAATCACCAGAACCGCTCGTCCTGTATTGTCATTCTTTTGTGTTATCTACACTTTATGACGTCGTTTTCTGTTGAATTGTCGAAAGCAGGAATATCATTTCTCACTTTCGTTCATTCCCATTTGAATCTGTACTGCTTTCAGTACCCGATCCAGGCTCCACTTGTTTACTCTTCCGCATTTCTCAATAATGCATTTTGTAGAAATGCTCATAACCTGTTCAGCCAATGCCAGGCTTCCTTTTCGGATTCCTGTCATATCGTATTTACTGATAAATACATGTGTTGGTAGATACCGCTTCTTATATATTCTTGATGTCAGCGGAACTACTGTAATGACTGAACTGTATGTATTGGCTTTGTTGTTACTTACTACGATCACCGGTCTTACTCCACCCTGAACCGAAGCTGTGCTGGGAACATACCGAAGATCCGCCCATAAGATATCTCCTCTTCGAATCGTCACTTGTCATCTCTCCAATCTTTTTAATTTGTAAAGCATTCATAGCGCTATATTCGGCTCACACAGGAATACGGCAGAGTTCCTTTCCAAGATGGAAAACTCTGCCGCATAACCTCTATAGCCAATTTGATTATTAAACAGTGCTCGCTCGATTCTATTTATCCTCGATACCCCGAATCGTTACTCCTGCATCTGCAGGAAGGGAATAATAACCTGTCCGGATGCTACACTCCGGACCACAACCCAAAAACTCTCGTTTCCAGGCTCTGGCAGTTCATAGGTTTACCAGTTACAGACTTCTCAGGGTCTGCAAGTGTATCGCATCTCACACATGTCATCGCATCACACCAGCCTGCCGACTGGCTTTGGTCAGTGCTTTTTCGCAGTATTATTAGCTCAAAAAAGTTTCTTACGTCTTATAATCCTATAGCGGCATCTTCCTCGTGCTCACTGTATGAAATGTCACGTCAGTTATTATTGGATATTCAGTTTTCATGGTGCATTTTAGGGAGTCCTTAAAGCTCCTCTAATTACTAAAGTCAAATGACTTCGGCAGATGCAAAAAAATTTCCGAAATTTTTTAAAAAATTTTTTTCATATACATTTCACGCATTTTATTAAGGATCGTTTTCAGCTTGTAAGCTAATACCTGTCTGGAAATCCCCATAATCTCTGCCATCTGTGTCTGTGTCTTGTTTTCAAAGAAAATGCCGTAAATAATCATGCGTTCCTCGGTATTCAGCTGATCGATCACTTTATGAATATCCTGCTGTTCCATTTTCGTCAGTACACTGTGCTCCACGTCACAATTCAGATCCGGGTAATCTTCAATCATGAATCCTTCCCCATCAATGGACTGTCCACTGTAAGGTACCTCCCGCAGCATCTTATCCACGACTTCCCCCAGTTCGTTCTTAATCTCAACTTTTTTTGCCTTGCTACTTCTGTAAAAATTGTTCATCGCATACGCAACTTCTCTTGTAATCTCGATCATTTCTCCATCAATATTTGCGTAGTACTTTCCGTCATAAAAATATGGGTGTTCAATATACATATCCGTTCCTCCTGAATTTGAAATCTTGTTGCTCGTTTCAAATCCAGAAGGCGGACCTCTGTTTAGGATCATGCCTGCTCCGCCTTTATCCTGCCGGGACATACCCGCAGTTATTGGCTGAAAAATTCAGGCACAAAAAAAGCCCCAGTAGTTTTTTCTTAACTACTGAGGCTTTCGTCTCTTTCTTATATTCAGTTATCTATGCCCTCTTTCATCAGCATAATCATTGTATCAGGATAAAGTTCACAAAGTATCCGCAATACGTTCCCATAAGTTCATGCCATTATTAGAATCGTACATATTTCAGTGTAAAAAGTTCACCGTGTTATTCTTCTACTTCTTTTCCATCTATATATATTTGAAATTTATCAGGATTATTGACAACATCATAGTCCTTTCCATATTCTACAGGTCTGTATTCGGCTGTCATTACCGATTCCCCGTCTTCAATATCCTCTTTCCATAAATAGATGTTCATATCAAGGCTCGTCGCATATCCCCTGTCTGTAGAGAATTTTGTCGAATGAAAAGAATCATCCTTGTACATCTGCAAAAGTTCTCTTGCAAACGCTTCCCTATCCTCAATATTTTCCCGATTAGCGACCACAGTTAAATTTTCATCCCGATTTATGGAAAATGTTCCTACTACATCCGGTTCACCTCTCTTATGCCACCGGATCTCAGTTTTCCCATAAATACTTCCTGCAGCAATTATCAAGATCACTGCTCCTGTTATCACTGCAATTATCTTTTTCTTCATATTTTCATTAATTTCCTTTTAATTGTTTTACTGCGTAATTGATTACTTCTTCCGGTGTGGGTCTGTCTCCTTTAAGTGTCATTTTCTTCCATTTTTCCTGCACAGCTGGATCAGGATTATCAAAGCCTGCATCTATGGCTATCTGCATTTCTCTTCGTACTTCTTCTGGTGTTGTGTTGTACTTTTCTGCAATCTTCTCATAAATAGTTTTCTCTCTCATTCATTTTCCTCCAATATAAAAAGAATTACATCTTGTTCTATGGAACTAATTTAGCATATTTCTATCGTCATGAAAAGACACTTTTCAACTTAAAGCTGGATAAAGGGGCAAAAAAAAGAAGAGCTACTTGCTCTTCTCAGTTTTGTCATATCTATTCTTCCAATAATGTATGGATTTACTTTGATAATTTTTTTCTGCTCTTTGATCGGAAGTTTTTCTATTTTCTCTGCCAGCTCATTGGTAACACCTGTAACTGAATGTGCCACAACATCAATCAAAAGAGTATCTGCAGAAACATCTAATGCATTTGCAATTGCAACAAAGGTATCCAATTTTGTAACTTTCAAGCCTCTCTCTATTACACTCACATGCGTCGGACTTAAATGTACTAATGCAGCCAGTTCCTCTTGCGTGAGATTTTTTGCTTCTCGTGCTGATTTGATTCGCTGTCCTACTGCTTTCAAATCCATCGTAACACCTCCTCCAGAACGAATAATCGTTCTGAATTTAGTATACTTGTGAATATCTTAAATATACAGAATCGCAAAACCAAGTTCTAATTCTATAGAACTATATTTCAAGATTTTCTTTGCATATTCGTAAAAAAGCGTTATGATAGAATCAGTTAAATCAAAAGGAGGTATCAAATCATGAAATCGCATAAATACTGGTCCCTCGGAGCACTTTTCTGTATGTTGGGATGCATTTATTCTGGAATCAGAAAATCTATGACTGCACATAAATATTTTGCCTATTCTTCATTGCTTTGTATGGGCATGTCCATTTATTCCGGTCACAAACTGGTTTCTCCAAAGAAGAAAAAAATCACTGAATCAAATAATAGTGAGAATAGTTAAACAAAATTTTATATCTAATTTGCGATTATCCGCATAAACACTATACTTTCAAGCACTTTGAAGTATAGAAAATTATTTAATTTACCACGAATTTACCACAATTGAATGAGCCTTGATATGACAATAAAATAGCACTAAAAAGACACCCTTTACACCTGAGTGGTGTCTTTTGTTAAAAAGCAGTCAATCCTAAGACTAACTGCTTTGTGTGTATGGATATAAAGTTGTCAAACTGGGATTGTATGTTGGAAATTCTCTGCATCAATCACATCATCTTCACCTATTTCTATGAAAGTGGTGCTACTATCTGTTGAAACGTTTTTAGATACTGACATATTAAATATTATCAAGAGGATATTCAATAGCACAATTACTAGGAATATAACCCCAGCAATTTTCCAAATTTTTTTGCTACGCCTATTCTTAATT
>NZ_JBWLUT010000184.1:0-17311 GCF_056504575.1 Blautia sp. CGZ-1-C1 | reverse complement strand
CTTAGGCATCGGCCACCTGCACAATCAAATATATGATCAATCTCCGATAAAATTATTTTCATAATATAATCAGCCTCTCTTCCGAATCTATGATATCACTGGTATATTCCCCCACTATATAATCCATTTTTACAAATTGTTTCTCCGTAATAGTTATTGTCTGAATCAATCCCTTAGGTGGCTTATTATTATGTACCATATTTTTCATAGATTTTTCCATAGATGGACTGGTCATCATTTTACAGTAAACAGATTCCTGTAGCATAATAAAACCATTTTTGATCAAAACCTTGCGGAACTTCCTATAATTACGTTTATCCTCATTGGTCAGTGTTGGAAGATCAAAGAAAACTATCATTCTCATAAACCGAAACCCACTCATATCTCCTTCTCCAAAACAAGTCACACTATACTATAAAATTTAATTTCCGCAGAATCTTTGTCGTCAATCGCATCTAAAACACTTTTGGTGTATATTTTAATAGCATTCATTACAAATTGATTCTGACCGTCAATCATAACTTTCTGGTCCAATAGAGTCCACATAAAATGTTTTTCATCCTGTTCAAATTTTGTTGGCTGCGTGCTCTACACCATACGGTCTACCAGAATACGAAATGGCTCCATAAAATCACAGGAGAGATTGTAATGATTAAACATGTTGTTATGGAATATTCCAAGCTGTGTCAAATATCCATTTGCACTGACTTCCCGATTAATAGCCGATAGAACTAAACTATATCCATAGTTAAGTGCAGCATTTACAGGTATATCTGCACTTCTGGTAAAATCCATACCAAACAGTGCATTAAAATATACCTTTGCAGCATGTCCCTCACGATTAGTCGCATCTGCCAGTTCTACTTGTTTCACGTATTCTGACAACATACCTGCCTGTTGTATTTTTCCAATTTCCACCAGAAACTCTGACTGCTTGCCAAATTTTTCACTGACAATATCTCTCCAGATAATATCTTTAATGTTCTGTTCCCAAATAATTTGCGTTCGTATTTTTGCTGCACTGTCATGACATCCATGATGAGGCATCAACTCAGCTACTGGATTTCGTTTCCGATCGCAGAAAATAACTTTGATTTTTTTCTCTGTTAATGCTTCAATCAAAATCCCAGTTAATGAAACTGCAGGATTCTCTATTAGAAGAATTCCAATTTCATCAAGTAAAACCCTTTTGGTTTCTAATCCCCTAACGACCATATATCCCATTTTATAATCCAGTTTTGCCTGATTTTCAATTACTACAATTCTCCAGCTCATAATAACTCCAATATATTTTCTGAACGCTTTTCCCATATTCCGGATGGTGACTGATCAATGATTCTGACATCTGAATAATTTTTTCTCCAATTTGATATTGTTGAACTGAAATTAACTGTTGCACCGCTATTAGGCGAACCACCAATCAATGACAAATCACAGCCACTTGTCATACGACCAAATACTGTTTGAATATTCATCAGAACCACACATTGTTCTTTAATATTCAATTTTCCAAACTGTTCCTGTCCATCCATGAGAATTTGTACTGGTGAATTTACGCGCTTACTATAAATTGTACTCTGTAATTTTTCAATATACAGTTCATAAAGTTTTTGATTTTCCTCTATAGATACCTTATCATATTCTTTATCATATATAAAATCGGAATTCTTCTTAAATTTTTCAATAAATTTTTCCAGCTTCTTCATATAGCCTTTCCAACAATTCTCTGAAGAAAACTGCATTACCGACTGTGCCACCAGACATTTTCCTTTGCCTCCAGTTCCAGTAATACATACTCTGAATCCATCTAACGATAGCATCGTATTAATCTTCCATGGACGCATACCCAGCGGAAATGAAATTTCATCTACCTTCTTGCCTAAAATACTTTCTAATCTGTTAAACGTATATTCTTTGGCAAATGTTTCATCTTCTAAAAAATGTTTTCCATGAAGCAATTCTACCGGCATAATTATAATTGCACATTTTTTCCTGATTTTATATTTGACAGGCATCAAAAACATTATACCAGCTTTATTATATCCACCATATTTTTCAGTAGGCAATCCTGCCTTTAAAGGAATCAAGCCGGTTCCTTTCTTAACTGGATTCTGGTCAAACAATCCTCCTGTTTTAAACGTAGCAAACTTCACAAAATGTGCTGTGTTCTTCTTCGCGATTTTCTTGACCTTTGCAAGCATCGACGCTCCATCCCAAACCAAGATTCCCTGACAATTCACCGGATGTGAAAAAACTGTTTTAGTTTTTATACTATATTCTGAGTCAACGCTAAACCATCTCTTTGAAAATCGCATGTTATAAACATTTCCTGCCACAATGTTCAAATATGCATCCACTGCATGATGCAGGTCATTATAAGTTCTGGACTTTGGCAAATCAAATTCGTGTCGAAAATCAGAAACAAGTCCTGCCTTTACATAAACAATGTCTATATTCGGAAATCTTTCCTTCAACAAGCCTGCTATTAACTTTGTAGATTGAGATGTCTCTGTAAGCTGTCGATTGATAAATCCATATTTTTCATCATCTGTAAACGGTGTTGACCTGATAAGGCGCTTATATTTTTCATCACTGATCACTCCAATATGATGCCACCAATTCCATTGTCCCTGCATTCTATTACGAATTTCAGGACTAATAGGGTATACATTACCTTTTGTTCCATTTATCTTTGATAATACCAATACTTTGTTATTAATAATACTGTCATCCTTCACATATGCCTGAGGATATATGTGATCTATGTCGTATTCTTTTGAGCCAGACATAAGCTTTTCCAATTCTATAGGCATTCCACTGTATGCACATTTTCCAAACTGCATAAAGTACAGAAACAGATGCTCGCCCTGCAGACGACTGTCCACACGCTCTCCCATAGATTCTAATTGTTGTTTCAAATCCCGTACATCTTCTTCTCTACATTTAGTGTAAAGCTCAAGAATCTGCTGTTTTCTGCTTTTTGTTCTCTTTCCTTTCTGATCAGCCCATCCGCCACGCGTCATTTCTACAAATATCTTATCTGGCTTTCCAAATGCCTTTTCAATATCTTTTACAACAGCAAGAGTTCTGTAAATTGGACGCCTCACTGAATTGGAAACATGCATTTCATCAAGACGTTCTTTTAAACTCTGGTTTTTCCCAGTGTAATATTCCTGTGTGAATATCTCCACAGCTTTCCGAAATGTATATTTATCCGAAAGTATTTCCATTAAATTATCATTGGTTTCCCACATTATCCGCAGAATCGTTGTCATTTCTCCATCCTGCTTATTGCATCCTTTTAATTCTGTTAAAAATGTTCTGGATAATTTTCCAAACTCTTTAATTTTGATTTTAGTGATGTAGTGAACATCATCCTGTGAAAGATCAGGATATTCTTTTCTAAGCCATTTTTTTACACGACTCTTATCTTCTGCATAAGAAGCCCTCTCTATAATTTTTTCTACATCATTTTCAGATAAAATTTCTCTGCTCAGAAGATTTCGAAATGCATAATAAGATGACAGACAGGAATGCACTTGCCCATCAATTCCGCTTATCAGTTCTGTCGAACCCTCAGCCGGGATAATGATTACTTCTAAGATATTCTTCAATATCCTTTCTTCGCGCTTTTCTTTTTCTTTTCAAATAATTCATGATAAATTCCCTGTTTTACTTCACCAAACAGGAACTTTGCGCCCATCAATCTTAAGATTATTAAGTTCATTCAGCACCATAAATTTCTGATAGCATAGAGAATCTTTTGGCAAAACATCTTCCCCTGGCAAATAGGTGCATTTATTTGTCATACTTTTGATAAATGCATTCTCACTGGCATCCTCGTCTATCATATCCTTGTAATTCCATGGAGTAATCTTTCCGGCTTTACGTGAAATCCATGCAAAATCTGATTTCTTATTTAATGGTCCTACATAATACGGAAGTTTATACCTGAAAATGGATACCACTTTGTCCATCTCACTGACTCCATCCCTGACTTCATTAAGAAAAGGTAAATATAAGGATGCATTTTTCAAAATTCGAATCAACTCGTATTCATATAATTGATGTGGTATTACACGATTATCAGTATTCTTTTGTTTCGGCAAAAAGCTATTCAGCTTCAGACGTTCACACATATCCTCATATGACTGTAAATCTGTTTTCTCCGGCTTTATTGGACTCATAAGTTTCAAGACATATTTTGAAAAATCCTCTGGTTTTGCTTTCTTTTTAATCTGACTTGCAGTATCTTTATCCATATGACCTGTGTAAGCTACATAATTATCAGCTTTTGCTTTTCTGAATACTTCATTGTATTTATCAGGTACATATTTACGGACAAAATATTTCAATATCTGTAAATCTTCCCCATGCTGCTTATATATCTGTACTTTTGCCATGGAAATCGTTTCAGAATGACCGTTTAAAATATCTGCCAGTACACTCCAGTCATATAGTCCACGTAATGCTATGAGCAGGTCATAATCCTCTCCGATATTGCCTGAAATTTCATCAAACTTTTCCTCGTCCATCCCCAAAGATATTGATCCTAAATCCAGATATTCTTCTTTGCAAAAAACATCCTTTAATTTACACTGTCCGCCTGCGCGAGAAGTCGTATGATACTGTCCTGACTAAAAGGAAACTCTTCAGTTCCGGATTTTTCTGGTTTCTTTCCTTCCAGAGAGAATATTTTGCAATTCTTTATTTTTTACCGTTACGCCTGTTTTTTGTTTCAATGCCTCTGACAAAGCACTTACATCTATTTCACCCCATGGTCTTCTGTATCCATTTTCAGTAAAATAATTTATAAAATTTTGATACACAGAGCTAATATCCATAATTTCATCCAGTTTTTCCACATTAAGATTATTAAGGAAATGCCCTCTGCGTGTTATCAGCCATGCGCAGGCCAGATATACCAGACGCACATCATGAGGATTCTTATTATTCATCAATTCACAGATCAAATGGTGAATCGTTGGATGTTCTTCCCATATACTGAACATCTGTATATTCCTCATCATTGAAAAAAACATACCTGTCCTTAACATCCTCTCTCCAGCGATAGCTTTCCGATAATCGAATAAAAAAACGATCATCTACCTTTGAAATTTCTTTAGCAAAAATTTCCTGCAGCAGATTTATTCTTTGCTGTCTCCTGTCCAGTCTTCTTCTTGCCGAACGATGACTTCTTCTTTCATCGCTCAAAGAAGACAGCATCAAATATAACACTGCCCCATGCATCATCACCATGAACTCTCAGAAGATTATACTGATCATCTGTCACTGCATATCCGACTGAATCAGTTCCAATATCAAGTCCCAGATAAATTTTTTTACTTTTCTTTTCCATTTGACATTTCTTCTCCCGTATATCATTATAAAGATGCAAATCGTAGTTCCCCTACGGATTTGCACTGCGAGTTCAAATAAAAGTAAACTCAACTCACTGGTTTTTCCAGTTGCACAGTGTGTGCATTTAAAGACTTCATATTATGGAGTCTTTTTCTTTTTTTCAAACTGAAATGGCTTTTCACATATCCCCTTTTACCCTCCTGATAGAGCAATTGATTATGCAACATTCCGATTATCTATACATGATCAGATAGCGCCATTTACGAAAAAAACAATATCATATGCGTCCCGGAAGCCTTTTGCAATCATGTATACGGTAATATTTATAGCGGAATGCTATCTCCTTCTTCTGATAATCTTTACAATTCCAAAGATCAGCAGCAGAATCACTCCAACAGCCACAATACAAATTCCCACAATCGCTATGGCAAATTTATTCGGATGTTTTACCAGATTTATGATGCTTTTGCTGTTGTCTACAACTTTTCTTTCGTGTGTTGTATTATAATATTCCGGCACATTTGCAATTCCATCGCCGTCCGTGTCTTCAAAGGATTGCATGTATTCTGCGATTGCAGCCCAGGCTTTCAGTTCTTTTTTTCCATCCATAACTGCATAATCTTCCAGGTTCTCTATGAGATTGCCGTTTTTATCCTTAGGGACGATGGATATCAGACCATGGGATTTGTCCAGAACAGAACCTAGCATACGGCCAGTGTACAGGTCGGTGACAACATGATACAATTTATAGTCCTGTATTTCTTCCCTTTCCCCATCCTTGCCTGTCAGATAACAGTCTGTTACTTTATTTAGAATCATGCGGTGGGGATTATAGGTAAAATTCATTCCACTGCAATATAATCTGGCTATTGTCATAAAATCTGATATGGAGGCATCTACCTCTGCCACTGTTTTCAGTTCTTTTCCCGTTAAATATGCACTGATCAGAGGATAACCTGCAAGCCCGTCTTTTCCTGTTCCCAGCGAGAAGGAATTATATACCTGCTCCACTGTTATATTGCCTTTTGTATAAGTATCTCTTACAGTTCCGGCAGGTACGATCGCAACATCTACTTTTTCTCCATCAGAGTCCCCTGCATTCTCTACTGCATATACATAAGCATCTGATATGATATCTCCCAGATTCAACTCCTCATGCTTTGTTTCCATCTCACTTAGACTGTTGAATTCAATGTCATTTTCTGCCAGAATTTCCTCTCTGGTATAGCCAAAATTGGAGAGATAATTGGTATCAACAGTATCTGACAATTCATCTATTTTCTTCTGTGTGGCTTCATCTGCTTTGATTTCATCCGTAACCGGAACAAGCTCATAGGTATCCGTTTCCCACCGTCCATTCTCTTTCTGAGTCATGGAAAGTGTTCCCAGGTTTTTCCCATATTCTCCGCAGGATACGATGCAGGTATCTCCCTGCAGGATCGGTTCTGCCAGCTGTGTGTGGGTATGTCCGCTGATGATCAAATCAATGTCCGGCACATTCTTTGCAAGGATTTCATCCTCTGATACTTTTTCGTCCTCCCATGTTCCGCTGTGTGATACACAGGCGATCATGTCTACATCTTCGTTCTTCTTTATTTCCTCTACTGTTTTTTTTGCGGCTTCTGACGGGTCTTTGAAAAGAAGCTCGCAGGTAGGAGCGCAATCCAGAGAATCCTTTCCGAAAACACCCAGTACTGCAATCTTTATATCGCCTTTTTGAATTACCGTATAGTCTTTTACTCCATATGTCTGAAATGCTTCATAAATCTGTTTCTGCCCTTCACTGAGTCCGGCTTTTTTCATTGCATCCCAGTCCACATTACACACAACCATCCCGGGAAGACTTTCACCTGAACTGACTGCGGCGTTCAGCATATCAGCCAGACCATCGGAGCCGTAATCAAATTCATGATTTCCCAGAGTTGTCACATCACAGCCCAGATATCCAAGCATCCTCAGTTCGGCAGCCTCTGTGTCATATACAGTCTGTATCAGAGTTCCCATGGAGAAGTCTCCGCCATCCAGTATAAGTGTATCTGTATTCTCTTTCTCGTACTCATTGATCAATGTTTTCAGCCGGGCAAATCCGCCGGTCTCCTGCTGTGTCCCGTCTACAATCGTTTGAAAGCTGTTCAAATGGGAATGCAGATCATGGGTGAACAGGATATTCAGATGTTTGGGCTCCTCTGAGGCGTCTTACCTGATATCCTGTCAGACCTGAAACGCTCAGCATAAATATAAATATGAATACGAATGCTTTTTTTAATAATTTCATAAAATTCTCCTGTAATATCAAAAATGGTTCCGCAGTATCATTTATTTTCCCGCAGGATAATGATACCATGAAACCATTTTACAAAAAAACTAATTTATCTTTCATCTCCCACAAAGAACAAAGCCATTGTTCCCGGACCTGAGTGAGCGCCGATGGTGGCTCCTACCTGATTCATGATAATCGTGTTGATCTGGTATTTTTCTTTTACTTTCTCTGCCACATAATTTGCATCGTCTTCACAATCTCCATGACTGATAAAGATAGTATGGCAGGTGTCATGATAGCTGCCGATTTTCTCATCCATAAGCTTTACCAGCTCCTGAAGGGATTTTTTACGGCCGCGGACTTTGCCGATGGCAGTGAGTTTTCCGTCGTTGTCTACATGAAGGACCGGTTTAATATTCAGCATGCTTCCTACTACTGCAGTGGTTCTGGAAATGCGGCCTCCACGGTATAGGTGGTTTAAATCATTGACTGTAAAAAGATGTACCATATGAAGCCTGTTCTCTTCTGCCCATTTCGCAACTGTCTCCAGATCTTCTCCCTGCTCTTTCTTCTCCTGCGCAAGGTAAACCAGAAGCCCCTGACCAAGGGAAGCGCCAAGAGAATCTACCACGATGATCTTACGGTCCGGATAGTCCTCCATCAATTCCTCCGCTGCGATACGGCTACTATTGTATGTACCGCTTAAAGCAGAAGAAAATGCAATATGAAGAATATCTTTTCCTTCTTTCAGGTAAGGCTCCAGCAGTGCTTTTGCATTTTCAGGATTTACCTGTGCTGTGGTTGGCATGGAACCATTTCTCATTGCCTCATAAAATTCATGCTCCGGAAGGAAATTTCCATGCGTGTAATTTTTTCCATCCATGGAATAACTGAGATACATGCAGCCTACTCCATGGTCTTTGAGATATTCCTCCGGAAGATCTGAATTGTTGTCGGTGGTGATCACATATTCGCTCATATTGTCGCCCTCTCGTTTTCTGATATTTTTCAATTTCTGCCCATTAACTGTTTAATATTTTTTCAGTTACGAAGCAAAATCCTCTGCCTGCTCAGTAATGGACTCTTCATCTTATCTATCAAGTCAGGGGCAAAATACCTTTCAACCCTGACATCATATATACAGTATAGCATCAAACTATCAGCCAAACAACTACTTTTCCTTCTCAACTGCCTTAATCGCTTCCTGCAGCTGATTATCCTCATCATGAGTGATCTCGTCTTTATTCTTATTCAGCAGGCTGGTATCCAGAGAAATCTCTATATCAGGTTTGATTCCTGTTTTGTTGATGTTGTTTCCTTTTGGAGTATAGTAGTTGGCAATAGTCAGTTTAATGGCACTTCCGTCTGAGAGCTGGCGGATGGACTGTACCACGCCTTTTCCGTAAGTGGTTGTTCCGACGATTGTTCCGATACCATAATCCTGCACTGCGCCGGCAAAAATCTCTGATGCACTGGCGCTGCTTTCATTCACCAGAACTGCAAGCGGAATCCGGAGTTCATTTTTTCCATCACATTTTTCCTCTTCTCTGTTTCCGTCTTTGTCTTCGGTGTAAACGATCAGTCCTTCCGGAAGGATTTTCCGCAGGATATCACAGACAGAATCAAGAAGTCCACCCGGATTATCGCGGAGATCCACGATCATTTTCTCCATTCCCTGTTTTTGCAGATCATCAAAAGCTTCCTGATACTGTTCGCCGGTAACGCCTGTAAACTGTGTAATGCGGATGTAGCCGATTTTGGAATCCAGCATTTCATGGAAAACAGACGGTAATTCCACATCTGTGACAGGGACTGTGATTTCCATGGCATCTTCTTCACCTTCTCTGTGAACAGTAAGCACCACGCTATCTTTATTCGAATTGCGGACAATATCTGCAACATCAGATACCTCATCCTCTGTGATGTCTTCCCCGTCAATGGCACTGATGATGTCCCCTTCTTCCAGTCCTGCTTTTTCTCCGGGACCACCCTCATAGCATTCAACAATCTTTACTCCGCCTTCTTTGTTCTTCTCCATAAGAATGCCAATTCCCACATAGCTTCCTTCATTGGAAGAATTCTCAGAATCGTATTCCTCTGCTGTATAATATCTGGAATAAGGATCATCCAGTCCATAGAGAAGACCTGCATAAAGCCCTTCCTGAAGCTTCTCTTCATCCTTATCTCCCAGATAGTATCTGTCGATCAGCTCTTCAAGATATGCCAGCTTTGATGTACACTTGCGATCACCAAGAGCTGTTCCTTTTGCTGCAAGACCTGTTCCTGCAAAAACACCTGTACCGATGCACGTCACAACCAGTGCTCCTGCTACTGCACCTTTCCAAAATTCTTTATTTTTCATGTCTGCACTCCTGTAAAAAAGCCGCCGGTTCATGATATGATATCATTGTTCCGGCAGCTTCATGCTTGTCTGCTTTTTATTATACTCTTAAATGCTTTCTTGTTGTAAAGAAACTTCCGATCAGTCCGATTCCGATTCCAAGTCCCAGTCCTATAGGAAGCAATATCTGATAAATCTGCCATACCGGGATAAAATCAACCACGCCGGTCAGCACATTAAATTTGTTCAGAATATAAGATACCGCCCCATTATAACAGAAATAAAGCACGATCAGTGGAACTGCTGCTCCGACCACCCCCAGAACCATACCTTCCAGCAGGAATGGTGCTCTGACAAATGCGTCTGTCGCTCCTATGTATTTCATAATTCCGATTTCTTCTTTACGGACTGCAATACCCACAGATACCGTATTGCTGATCAGGAATATGGAGATGACAAGCAGCAATGCAATGATGGCAATAGAAATATAGGAAACTAGCTTATTGATATTTCCCAGCGTTTTTGCTGCTTCCTCAGACTGGTTGACTTTTCTTACATGTTTCAATTCCTGTATATAGGAAACAAGCTCTGACTGCTTCGTGATATCATTCATATACACACGATAGTTGGCTGAGTTTGCAAGAGGATTGTCGTCCTTAAATCCGTCTGCTGCCTCTGAGCCCTGAAAATATTGCTCTTTATATTCCTCCCAGGCTTCATCAGCTGACTGATACTCTATTTTCTCTACTTCCGGACGTGCCTTGATCTTCTTTCCGATTGCTTTGATCTGTTTGTTTGTAGTTCCCTCTTCAAAGAATACTGTGATCGGCACTTCCTGCTCTACCTTATGTGCGATATTATTCACATTATTGACAATGGAGAAAAAGATTCCAAACAGAAAAATACAGGCAGCCATGGTGATAATGGAAGCCAGGGAAAACATCCAGTTTCTTTTGATATTTTTGACACCCTGTTTCAGAGTGTACCAGATTGTACTAGGCCTCATGATATTCTCCCTCTTTCTCGTCACTTATAATAGAGCCCTCATGCATGGTCACAACACGTTTGCGCATGGAATTTACAATATCCTTATTATGTGTAACAACAACTACTGTGGTTCCTCTGTCGTTAATCTGTTCCAGAAGCTTCATGATTTCTTCGGAAGTCTTCGGATCCAGATTTCCTGTAGGCTCATCTGCCAGAAGGATATCCGGACGGTTGACCAGCGCCCTTGCCAGTGCAACTCTCTGCTGTTCTCCACCGGAAAGTTCATCCGGGAAGGATTTGTATTTGACAGCAAGTCCAACTTCCTGAAGTACCTCCGGGACACGTTTACGAATTACTCTTGTGGGGCGGTTGACTACTCTCTGGGCAAACGCTACGTTCTCATATACATTTCTGTCTTTCAGTAGACGGAAGTCCTGAAATACTACGCCCAGCTTACGGCGGTATTTGGCTACTCTTCTGTGTTTCATTCCTTCCAGACGTTCACCGCTTACGATGATCTGGCCGGATGTGGAATCCAGTTCTTTCATAAGGAGTTTGATCAGGGTTGTTTTTCCTGATCCGCTGTTTCCTACTACGAAGACGAACTCGCCTTTATCTATATGTAAGTTCGCATGGTTTACTGCCGGAAGGCCGGGGCCATAGGATTTGCTTACATCTATAAGATCTATCATAGATTTTTCCTCCAATGGGTTAATGAATTTGTAACATTATTGTAATGTATGTTTTTGGGGATTGCAAGAGGTTTTTGTGGGTTCATTGAATGTTCATAGTTTTAACCAAATCAAGTAAGTCCCCTGCTTCAATTGCGAAGAGCAATAAGCAGTGGGTGGGGACTTGCTTGTATCAGAAGGGGTACAAGTCCCTTCTGATATACTGCGAAGCAGTTATTTGGTTATGAGCAAGTAGCGAAAGCGGATTGCGAATATCCGATTGACTGCTCTCTAATCCCGGATTTAAACTATACACTGTGTAAAGAGATTTGTAAAGTAAAAATGCCTGTCACAACGTGTAAGCTGTGACAGGCATTAAAGTTTTGTTTCCATTACAGTATATTTGTATTAGTATTCCAATGTCTCCATGTATTTCATGTAGCGTACTACCATGAGTGCTATCTTGAATGTGATGGCATCTTCAAAAACACGGAGGTCTAAGCCGGTGCTTTTCTGGAGTTTGTCGAGGCGGTATACCAGTGTATTTCTGTGGATGTAAAGTTGTCTGGATGTCTCGGATACATTCAGGCTGTTTTCAAAGAATTTATCGATGGTTACCAGTGTTTCTTCATCGAAGTCATCCGGAGATTTGCCACCGAAGATTTCTTTGATGAACATCTTACAGAGCGGGATTGGGAGCTGGTAGATCAGTCGTCCGATTCCCAGGGAGCTGTATGCGATTACTTCTTTGTCTCCGAAGAAAATCTTGCCTACATCGAGAGCCATACGGGCCTCTTTATAGGATCGGGATACTTCTTTCAGTTCGTTGACAATGGTACCATATGCCATATGGGTCTTGCCATCGTTACCCATTCCGAGGGTATCAAGGATGGTGTGTGCAAGCTGATCCATTTCCGGATAGTTCTCACCTTCATCGAGTTCCTTGACAACAATGATGCTCTTCTCGTCTACGGCTGTGATGAAATCTTTGCTCTTACCGCCGAAGAGGCTCTTCACACTCTCCATGGAGCTGTGGTCTTTTTCCTGAGGCATCTCGAGGATCATAACAACGCGGCGTACATCTGCTTCTATGTGCAGTTTCTTCGCACGGTTGTAAATGTCAACAAGGAGCAGGTTGTCAAGAAGAAGGTTCTTGATAAAGCTGTCTTTATCAAAGCGTTCCTTGTAAGCTACGATCAGATTCTGAATCTGGAAAGCTGCGAGCTTGCCTACCATATAAGTATCTTCATCATCACCATGAGCAACTAATATATATTCCAGCTGATAGTCATCACAGACTTTAAAATACTGGAATCCCTTTACCAGCTGGCTGTCTGCCTGTGATTCCACGAAAGCCTGCACATCTGGTGTTGCGATGGAAAAATCTGCAAAAGTACTTGCGAGTACTTTGCCTTCTGTGTCGAGTACACAAAATTCTGTTCTGGAAATTTCTTTTAACCCTTCAAGAGTATTCTGAAGCACCTGATTCGATATCATCCAATTTCAATCCCTTCTCATCTATAGTATTGTTCGTGCTACCGTTCACTGCGTTCTCAGTAACGTTATTCCGTTTTAACCATAAAACCTTATACCTGTATTGTATTTTAATATATATTTACCAAAAATGAAAGAGGAAAGATTAAAAAATTTACAATTTTTTGTATATTTTTTTGTGAGTGTTCACCTTATCTCTTCTTTTTCTACTTTTTCTCTATGAATCCTTCTCCATGGACTTCTCTGGCATCTGTCACGATCACAAAGGCTGCCGGATCGATCTCATCTACTTTTTCTTTTAACATTACGATTTCTTTTTTATTTACTACACAAAAAAGCATCAGCTTGTCCTGTCCGGAGTACATTCCTTTTGCGTTGATGCCGGTTACACCTCTGTCCAGGTCATTGATAATCATATTTGAAATTTCATCCGGCTTTCCTGTGATGATGTAAGCAGTTTTGGAGAATTTCAGACCTTCGATCAGACTGTCAGATACTTTTGTGACCAGGTATACTGCAATGATCGCATATAATGCTTTGTGGATACCAAATACGTACATACCAACCAATACAACGCCTGCGTCTATGATCTGCATAATCTGTGCGATTGAATAATGTTTCAGATATTTCTGTATAATTGCAGCCATCATATCTGTTCCGCCGGTCGTTCCACCGCCAAGAAAAACGAGTCCGATTCCCACACCCTGGATCACACCGCCGTAAAGAGCTGCAAGCAGGAGGTCATCACCGGCAAGATTCCATACCGGCTGAAAGGCCAGCCATGCAGACAGAGAAATTTCTCCTATCAGTGCTTTCTTTACAAAAGAGAAACCATGTATCTTCCATCCGATCAGAAACAGTGGAACATTCAGTCCAATATTGGTTACCCAAAGCGGGATTCCACCGTCAATGACTCCTTTTGTCCAGGCCTTTACGATAATCGCTACACCGGAAAAACCGCCGGTAACCATTCCTGATGCATCAAATACAGAATTGATTGCCAATGACATCAGTCCGGTTCCCACAATAATCATTAAGTATTCAAGTAATTTTGATTTCTTTCCATTTGCCAACTTCATCTTTCGCCTCCTATTTCTATCTCTTATTCACTTCGAGCACAGCGTTTGCATTGCATCTTTTTCAGCCAGCATTTATCCACAATCCAAGCCGATATCCTCAGGCCATTTTATACTCAAATGCATCTATGATGCCACTTTATCACTGCGCCGTATTTATTTCCCCGTAAACTACAAGAACGGCAGCAATCCACGAAGGACTGCTCCCGCTCTTATTCTTACCTTATTTTCCAGGCTTATTGATAAAATTTACAAAATGATAACTCTCCATTATCTGGAAGTATTTAATGATCCTTGGATATAAAGGCTCTGCCTTCTCCCCAAATTCACCTTTTACCAGTGCTGCAATATCTTCCACTGTCTTCCTGCCATCTATGAGAGGCCAGATAAATGTACCATTGTCATCCAGATGTATCTTCGTATATCTGGGTTTTCCAAACAGTTTCTGGGCAATCGTATTAAATACACCCTTATTTTCTATTTCTAGCACCATTCTCCCCCTGATGTCCGTATGCCAGCGAAGCTGTGCACTGCGCTCAGGAATGAGATCCAGATAATTGATCTGTATTTCTTTTTTCTTTTTTACTCATTTAGATATTATCATCCCCGCCTGATCAGGCTTTCTTCTTATTCCAGATACTGAATTTCAGAAGGCTTAAGATCATAAGTAACATCAGGATCACACCGCCTGCATTACCAAGGTTAATGCTTCCGGAGAGATCAAATACACTGCTTACGTTTACTACTGCAAGGATAGCAAGAAGGATACCTACAAGACCTTCACCTGCGATCATACCTGCACAGTAAAGTGTACCGTCTGTTGCCTGTTCTTCTTTTTTCTTATCATCAACATTCTTTCTTCTGTCAACGAACATACGAACAACACCACCGATCATGATAGTAGCGTTGAGGTAGATTGGAAGGTAAAGACCGATAGCAAATGGCATAACCGGAATTCTTAAGATTTCCAGACCAATTGCAAGGAATACACCGATGAATACCAGTGTCCATGGAAGCTTGCCGCCCATGATACCTTCTACGATCATCTTCATCAGAGTTGCCTGAGGAGCAGGTACTTCTGCACTTCCATATCCCCATGCAGTGTTCAGAAGATAAAGAACACCACCGATAGCAAGACCGGAAGCAAGAACACCGATAAGCTCACCGATCTGCTGTTTCTTAGGAGTTGCACCAAGGAGATAACCTGTCTTTAAGTCCTGTGAAGTATCACCTGCGATTGCTGCTACGATACAGATTACGGAACCGATAGCAATTGCAGCTTTCATTCCGTCGATACCGGTTTTGCCGGATGCTTTGATAACCATTGTTGCGATCAGAAGAGTAGCGATAGCCATACCTGATACAGGGTTATTGGAGCTTCCTACAAGACCAACCATACGGGAAGATACAGTTGCAAAGAAGAAGCCGAAGACTACGATGATCAGCGCACCGATCGGATTAACCGGGATAGCCGGAACAAGCCAGATGATTGCAACCATTGCCACAATACCAATCAGGATAATGTTCATCGGAAGATCCTGTGCAGTTCTTTCTGTACTTGTATTCTTACCGCCCTTCATGCTCTTCATGGAATCGCGGAAGGTTGTAATGATCAGAGGCAGGGATTTGATCAGGGAAATAATACCACCTGTTGCGATAGCTCCTGCTCCGATATATTTTACATAAGTACTCCAGATTTTAGCTGCTCCGCCTGCTGCATAAAGAGCAGAAATTGTTTCTGTTCCGGGATACATAACTGTATCAGCTCCGAACAGACAGATTACCGGAATCAGCACCATCCAGCCAATAAGAGAACCAACAAACATAAATGATGCGATTCTTGGTCCTACGATATATCCAACACCGAGAAGTGCAGGATAGCATTCCATACCAATTTCACCTTTGAATCCTTTGAATGCTGCTGCAACGTCTGCAGGGATTACCTTTAAACCGTCAACTACAAATTTAAAGATCGCTGCGATTCCCATACCTGAGAATACTGTCGCAGCGTTTGCACCACCCTCTTCACCTGCAAGAAGAACATCTGCGCAGGCAGTTCCTTCAGGATAAAGAAGTGTTGCATGCTCTTTTACGATCAGTGCGTTACGAAGTGGTACCATAAAAAGTACACCAAGAACACCACCGCAAAGTGCGATTAATGTAATTTCCACGATACCCGGCATTTCACAAAGTCCTTCTTCTGCCCAAAGGAACAGAGCAGGCATTGTGAAAATTGCACCGGCTGCCAGTGATTCACCGGCTGAACCGATTGTCTGGACCATGTTGCTCTCCAGAATGGAGTTCTTTTTCATGATCTTGCGAATTACGCCCATGGAAATAACTGCTGCCGGAATGGAAGCAGATACAGTCATACCAACACGCAGACCAAGATAAGCATTGGCTGCACCGAAGATGACTGCAAGGATAACACCCATGATGATGGATGTCACCGTAAATTCTGGTGTGATCTTGTCAGCCGGAATATACGGTTTGAACTCTTTGTTTTCGTTCATGATTTCCTCTCCCTTTTGTATTAATTTATAAACATAAAACATTATAGCGAAATTTGTACAAAAAGGCAAGGTGAAAAAACTGGTTTTTATGCACTTTATCATATTGACGTGCTAATCTTATAATCTCTTAACATATCAACACGCTCAAACGGCATATTTTCGCCCTGTTTTATCAGTCTATTCATCCGAATTCAACTGTTTAATCAGGTATTTCCCAACAATTCTGGAAAAATTCGAAATATTCCGGATATATGCGAAATCTTTGCCAAATATTTTTTTTTCTGTGGAAAGATCCTTTTCTTCCCCCGCAAACACTCCCAGAACACTTACTCCAAGGTTTCGCAGGTGCCGCACTTCTGTTGCAGTATCATTAACTGCATATTTTCCCATATAAGGTTCCGGATTCTTTGCGTGAGGTCTGTTTACGATGACATCGTATGGTTTTCCATCACTTAATACAATGAGGATTTTTTTCTCCTCAGGTCTCTGAAGCAGACCGTATCCTGCGGTTTTAATAGCAAGTCCGTCCCTGTTATTGGAAGAAGTTACATAATTAAAAATATTTTCATTGGCTGACTGTGGATCATCGTACTCGCGGAATCTGTGAA
>NZ_JBWLUT010000183.1:0-9683 GCF_056504575.1 Blautia sp. CGZ-1-C1 | reverse complement strand
ACGGTAACCGGAGACCAAAAGGAAAGGGAGATTACCGAATATGACAACAGCAAATAAGACAATTAAGATTAATGACGTAGAGGCGGCAAAAAAACTGGTCTGTGCGGCAGTCAGATGTCCATTTGATATTGACATTGTATCTAAAGGAAAAATTTTTATTGATGCCAAATCTATTCTCGGAGTATTAAGCCTTGGTGTGGAAGAACCTCTGGAACTTAAATATGATGGCTATGATGAGGATTTTGAATCAGTGATCGCAGGTCTGGCATGTTAAGATTAAAGAAAGGAATCCGCAGGTGCAGATGACATCTACAAATCTTCTATATATTTATGTGATTATCATTAATGTAGTTACATTTTTTGTCTATCGCTTGGATAAAAGCAAGGCAAAAGCCGGACAGTGGCGCATACCGGAAGCGCAGCTGATATTTCTGGCGGTGATCGGAGGATCGGTGGGAGCTCTGGCCGGTATGAAGGTATTTCATCATAAAACAAGAAAGCCGAAATTTAAGATAGGAGTTCCGGTAATACTGATTATTCAACTTATTATTTATTTTTTGTTTTCGGGAAATAAGGGGAATATTCTGCACTTATAGCAATCCTCATAAATAATGCATATTGATTTTAGCTCATCAGAGCGTGAAATCCTGTGTCAGTAAAGCGGATATATTGTCCGCTTTCTTTTTTGTCCGGATTATGCTATTGCTATAAGCAGATAAAATTGATTGTTACAGAGAACGAGGTATGTTATGCTACTCTTATATGAGAATTGCGTGAGTTGCTTTGGATGCAGAGCAATTCGCAGATTTATAAAGGCAGGGGAAAGACATCTCTTAACCCTGATATCATATGAAAAGCTGTCTGTTAAGTGAAAGAAGGACAGAAAAATAATACATGACAAAAATATAAGAGAGCAGGTGAAAAATATTGGAACAGGAAATTCAGGAGGCAAAAAGTTTATATTACAGCTATAAACAGTATTTTTCAGACTATCTTCCGGATTTGACGAAACTGGGGCTGAAAGTAGTAATGGCATTGCTGGTATTTGTGGGCGGGCGCAAAGTGATCCAGTGGTTTGTTTCTTTCATAAAGAAGTCCATGGAGCGTGCGTCTGTAGACAAAGGTGTGATCCAGTTTACAGGGTCGCTGTTGAGAATTGTACTTTACATTTTGCTGGTATTTAGTATTGCCACTCATTTTGGTGTGAAGGAATCCTCTATTGCGGCACTGCTTGGTACTGCAGGTGTAACGGTAGGTCTTGCATTGCAGGGCGGCCTTGCAAATATCGCAGGCGGGATCATGCTTCTGATCTTCAAACCATTTCAGGTGGGGGATTATATCATTATCGCACAGCAGAATGGGTGCGAAGGAACTGTATACAAAATAGAAATCTGTTATACAACTCTGATTTCCATAGATAACAAAAACATTGTCATCCCAAATGGAACGCTGTCCGGCAGCATTATTACAAACGTAACTGCCAGAGATCTTCGTAAGCTGGAGATCAAAGTAGGAATTTCTTATGATTCAGACATTAAGAAAGCAAAAGCAATCCTGGAAGAAATCCTTCATAATGATGAAGATACGAAAGACGACCAGGGAATGGTGGTGTTTGTAGATGAGCTTGGAGAGAGCGCAGTGGTCATGGGACTGCGGGTGTGGGTAGCCACGGAGAAATACTGGCCTGCCAGGTGGCGGCTTAATGAACTGATCAAAGAAGCATTCGATGCAAACGGAATTGAAATCCCGTACAATCAGCTACAGGTTCATGTAAAAAAAAGTTAAAAATCCGGACAGAATTATTGTAAACAATACCAAACACAATAACATATTTATGGTGAAAAATACTCAAATGATAAAAGCAAAGAGCTTTTGTTACTTGGGTATTTTTATTATGTGTTCAAACTGTAAAGCAGTTATTTGTTGCAAATCCGCGAAACATGACGAATTACGAATATTTGCCCGAACGAAAAACCTTGGAATTTGTGCAAAATATTGAAACTATATAAAGAACATAAAAAATGTAATGGTATATTTCAATAAAAAAACAAATTAAAATCAAATAAAACAATACAAAACAATTGACAATAAGAATACTATCTGATATACTTCATACAACTAAAGTAAGCAGAAAGTTATTTAAGAAACTATATGGCAGTGATTCAGTTGTAAACAGATAACAGGGCAAAGGATGAGCTGTACGGTTACAGTGACGATCTGCACAGGTTCACAGAAGTGAAAGGAGAAAAAGGAATATGAAGAAAAGAATGGCAGCGCTTATGCTCACAATGGCTATGGCAGCAACACCGGTAAGTGCATATGCAGCAGATGCATCTCAGACACTCAGCGTAGCAGTAACCGCAGAAGTAAAAACTCTTGTACAGTGGGCTGCATCTGAAGAACAGGCATCACTGGTAAACAATCAGGCACAGGAAGGTCTTTTTCGTATGGATGAGAACAACCAGCCACAGCCGGCACTTTGCGATACTTATGACGTCAGCGATGACAAACTTACTTATACATTCCACTTAAGAGATGGTATCCAGTGGAGCAACGGAGATCCGGTAAAAGCAGGGGATTTCGTATTCTCATGGCTGAAGCAGATGAGTGCAGAAGCTACAAACGGCTACAGTTTTATTATGAATGACTACATTGTAAATGGTCAGGAATATAGCGAAGGAACAGTAGAAGCAGACGAGGTTGGTGTAAAGGCAGTAGATGATCAGACTCTGGAAGTTCAGCTTAAAAATCCGACACCATATTTCACAAACCTGTGTACAATGGCAATGTTCTTCCCTGTAAATGAAGAATTTTACAATAGTGTAGGTGACCAGTACGGTCTGACACCGGACAACATGGTTTACTGTGGACCATATGTGATCACAGAATATGATCCGGCTGTTGGTGTTACCCTTGCAAAGAATGACAATTACTGGGACAAAGACAATGTAAAAATCGAGAACGCTAAAGTTCGTGTTATGAAAGATGCTTCCGCAGCATATAACGCATACCAGTCCGGTGAACTTTCTCAGGTAGAACTGGATTCCACAAATGTTGCGGCAAATAAAGACAATCCGGAATTTTCTCAGACCGTTGATTTCCGTACCACTTATCTTCAGTTCAATCTGACAGATGATGTAGTTGGAAATGTAAATATGCGTCAGGCAATTTCCCATGCAATTGACAGAAACGCTCTGACAGAATTTGTGCTTGCAGATGGTTCTGTACCAGGGAACGGACTGGTAGCAGATGGTATGTCAGGTGACGGAGAGAAAACATTCCGTGAACTCAATGGTGATATTGCTGTATACGATGTAGATGAAGCAAAGAAATATTATGACGAAGCGTTAAAGGAGCTGGGAGAAGTAAAATCTCTGACTGTCCTGGTTGGTGATGACAGTGTATCTAAATCTGTAGCAACTTTCCTTCAGAGCGAGCTGAGCAAAAACCTTGGTCTGACTGTGGAAATTGATACAAAGACCATGCAGGGACGTGGAGAGCAGATGGACGCAAATAACTATCAGATGGGTGTTACTGCATGGGGTGCAGATTATGATGATGCCATGACATATCTTGATCTGTGGACAAACGGAACACCATACCGTGGAAATTATGTAGACGAAGAATATAATTCTCTGATTGCTGATGCCAAAACACAGACAGATGATACAAAACGTCTGGATGACATGCTTCAGGCTGAGAAGAAACTGGTAGCAGAAGACGCGGTTGTTTCTCCGATTTATCACAAAGGATCTGCTACATTAACAAAATCTAATGTGAAAAATCTGATTACACATCCGATCGGAGTGCCGATGGAATTCAAATACGCTTATTTTGAATAAGAAATCAAAGAAATAATTAGGTGGATGAAAGAATCTGCCTGAAATGTACAGGGCAGGCGGCGGGAATTGCTGCCTGCCTTTATATTCACCGATACAGGTCTGAAAAGAACAGATCTGAATAAAGAAAGGAAGACAGACACATGGTAAAATATGTATTAAAGCGTCTGGGTTATATTCTGGTAACCTTATGGATCATTATCACATGTACATTTTTCCTGATGAAAAATCTTCCCGGAACACCTTTTGATGCGGAGCGTTTCAGCATTATGACTCCTGCACAGCAGGAGAAAGTACTGGAAATGTACGGGTTAAACGATCCGGTACCGGTTCAGTATGTCAAATATATCGGAAACATGCTCCGTGGGGATCTGGGAACTTCATTTACATATGTAAATCAGGACGTTGCGAAAGTAATCGGAAGCCGTCTGGGACCATCGGCACTGATCGGACTTCAGGCGGTGCTGATCGGCCTGGCTCTAGGACTGATTCTGGGAGTTCTGGCTGCATGGAAGCATAACAGCGGAATTGACTATTTTACAATGATTCTGGCAGTTCTGGGAGTTTCGGTGCCAAACTTCGTAGCGGCAGCTCTTCTTCAGTATTTTATCGGTTTGAAATGGGGAGTCCTGCCAATTGCATTCTGGACAAGCTGGTCATGTTCAATTCTGCCATCTATTGCCCTTTCATTTTCAGCGACTGCACAGGTGGCGCGATTTATGCGTACAGAAATGCTGGATGTTCTGGATCAGGATTATATTGTGACAGCACGCGCCAAGGGAATCAGTCAGGCGAAAGTTCTGATGAAGCATGCAGTAAAGAACTCTATTATCCCGGTTGTTACAGTTCTTGGACCAATTGTGGTAAACTTACTGACCGGTTCTCTGGCAGTAGAGAATATCTTCAGTATTCCGGGAATAGGAAGTCTTTTTGTAGACTGCATCAAAGCCAATGACTATCCGGTAATCATGGGTATCACTATTTTTTATGCAGCATTCTATATGCTGATTGTTTTACTGGTTGACGTTGTATACTCTCTGATCGATCCGCGTATCCGTCTGGCGAGAGGAAAGGAGAACTAAAGCATGAATAACGAAATGATAAAGGACTCCATGTTCGTGAAAGCGGAAGTTGCGGCAGATGAGAAGGAACATATCGCTGCACCGGCTTCCGGTATGATCACAGATGCATGGGCGAGACTGCGAAAAAACAAAGCGGCAGTCGTATCCTTATTTATCCTGATTGCCATTATCTTATTGGCAATTCTGGCACCGATTTTTTCAAAATATGATTTTGCATTTACAGATTATAGTAATGTATATTCCACGCCGACCAAAGGACATATCTTTGGATGTGACCAGTTCGGCCGTGATTTATGGACTCGTGTATGGATGGGAACTCGAATTTCTCTGATGATCGCGCTGGTGGCAGCAGTGCTTGACCTTGTAGTAGGCGTACTTTACGGGGCAGTTTCTGCTTTGCTTGGCGGCAGAGTTGACGCAATTATGCAGCGTATTATTGAAATTCTGGTTGGTATTCCAAGTTTAATCATTGTAATTTTGTTTCTGATGGCATTTCCGGCGGGTGTAGGAACAATCATTGCAGCACTCTCTATTACAGGATGGGTAAATATGGCACGTCTGGTACGTGCGGAGATTCTGAAATTGAAAAATCAGGAGTTTGTAATGGCTTCCCATGTTCTCGGAAGCAATAACCTTTATATTATAATGAAAGACCTGATTCCGAATACTGTAGGTATTATTGTAATTCAGGTTATGTTTACAATTCCGAGTGCAATCTTTACAGAGGCATTCTTAAGCTTCATCGGTATTGGTCTTGCAGAACCGCAGGCATCGCTGGGTGTTCTGATCAATGGTGGATATCAGGTTCTTCAGAACTATCCTCACGTACTGATCTGTCCGGCAATCGTAATCGTGTTGATCATGGTCTGCTTCAGTATTCTTGGTGACGGTTTAAGAGATGCACTGGATCCGCAGATGAGAAAGTAGGTAGAAACATGGGGAAAATACTGGAAGTCAGTAATCTGACAATACATATTAAAACACATAAAGGAACCGTACAGGCAGTCCGTGACGTAAACTTTTATCTCAATGAACAGGAAACACTGGCAGTAGTAGGAGAGTCCGGCTCCGGAAAGTCTATTACCATGAAAGGAATTATGGGGATTCTTCCGAAAAACGGAAAAGTTACTGAAGGAACTGTCATGTATAACGGCAAAGATCTGACCAAATACACGGAAAGAGAAATGCAGACGATTCGTGGCTCTGAGATTGCCATGGTATTTCAGGATCCGATGACATCTCTGAATCCAACTATGAGAATCGGGAAACAGATTGAAGAAATGCTGAAAGCACATAAAATGGATATGACAGCGGAGCAGAGAAAAGCACGAGCAATCGAACTGCTTTCCCTGGTAGGAATTTCTAATCCCGAGCAGCGTTATAAACAGTATCCGCATCAGTTATCCGGTGGTATGAGGCAGAGAGTTGTCATAGCCATTGCTCTGGCATGTGATCCGAAAGTGCTGATTGCAGATGAACCGACCACTGCTTTGGATGTAACAATTCAGGCGCAGATACTCGACCTGATGCGTGACTTGCAGAAAAAAACAAAGACATCTATTATTATCATTACACATAATCTGGGTGTTGTGGCGAATATCGCAGACCGTGTAGCAGTTATGTATGGAGGAAAATTGGTAGAAACCGGTGATGTATATGAAATTTTTAAAAATCCGTGTCATGAATATACCAAAGGTCTTCTGGCATCTATTCCGAAAGCACATGAAAAAGGTAATCGTCTCCGCGCGATTCCGGGAACACCTCCGGATCTGATGGATCCGCCGAAAGGATGCCCATTTGCAGCACGATGTAATGAAACCATGGTTGTATGTCAGCAATTCATGCCTGAATATTCAGACTGTGGTTCAGACCACAAATCAGCCTGCTGGCTTCTTGATCCGCGGGCGAAGGGAGGAAAAGCCTGATGGGAATCAACAAAACAGAAAAGCAGGTGCTTCTTGATGTGCAGCATCTGAAAAAATATTTTGAAGTAGGCAAAAATCAGACATTAAAAGCTGTGGATGATGTGACACTTCAGATTTACAAAGGAGAGACTCTCGGGCTTGTTGGAGAGTCCGGATGTGGAAAATCTACATTTGGAAGAACAGTGATTCATCTTTATGAGCCTACATCGGGAACCGTTACCTTTGATGGTATGAAAGTAGATAAAAGCATGAGCAGGAAACAGGCACATGAGCTGACTGGACGAATGCAGATGATCTTTCAGGATCCGTATGCATCTTTGAATCCAAGAAGAAAAATCATGGATATCGTAGGGGAGGGCTTGGATGCGCATGGTCTTGCAAAGAAGCGCAAGGATAAAGAAGAACAGGTGATACGTTTGCTTGAAACAGTAGGACTTCAGGCAGAACACGCGGATCGTTTTCCTCATGAATTTTCGGGTGGACAGAGGCAGCGTGTGGGAATTGCCCGTGCGCTGGCAGTAAATCCGGATTTTATCGTATGTGATGAACCGATTTCCGCGCTGGATGTTTCGATTCAGGCACAGGTTGTAAATCTTTTGGAAGAACTTCAGGAAAAAAGAGGGCTGACATATCTGTTCATTGCTCATGACCTTTCTATGGTGAAACATATCAGTGACAGGATTGGCGTAATGTATCTGGGATATCTGGTGGAACTGGCAGACAGTGAAGAACTCTTTAACAATCCGGTTCATCCTTATACTAAAGCCTTACTTTCGGCGATTCCGATTCCGGAACCTGAAATTGAGAAAAACAGAAAGAGAATTATGCTGGAAGGAACACTTCCAAGCCCTATCAATCTTGGGAATGAGTGCAAATTTGCTTCACGTTGTCCGCACTGTTCAGAACAATGTAAGAGTGCACAACCTCCATTGAAAGAAATCAAACCAGGACATTTCGTGGCGTGCTCTAAGTTTTGCTAAAGTTACAATAAAACATAAGAATAGATTGAAAAGTTGTAACTGTTCAGTACCCTCACAGTTACGAGTTAAAATCCATTAAAAATCGCCTTTGGCGATGGGATTTTGACTTGTATGTCTCGGGATTTTGGCATATTCATGCCAAAACACCTCGCGGGATAGCAGACTGCTGAATAGTTACGAAAAGTTGTTCATTAGTAGATGGTGGAAACCGAATGAGAGACGGGAGAGTATGAGAATAGTGTTTACTGAGGAAAGACAAAGCGCAATAGAGAAATGCCTTCGTGAAAACGGAAAAGTCAAGGTTAAGGAATTGAGTGAAATCTTTCAGGTCACAGAAGACTGTATCCGAAAAGATCTTAAGATTCTTGAAAACGCCGGTAAGTTAAAGAGAACCTACGGCGGCGCAATCCTTTCACAGGATTATCCGCTGAAGAGAGACGTAGTAGACAGACGCCAGTTTAACCTTGACAAAAAGAGAACAATTGCAGCCAAAGCATTTAAACTGATCAAGAATAACGAGACGATTTTCCTTGATATTTCCACCACAAATATCGAACTGGCAAAGCTTCTTGCCACGTCAAATATGCGTGTGGTAGTGGTGAGCAATATGATAGATATCCTGCAGATCCTTGCCACAAATCCGTCCATTACTGCAATTGGTACAGGGGGAACAATGTACCGGACAGTAAACGGGTTTATGGGAGCTGCAACGATAGAAGTGATCAAACAGTATAGCTTTGACCGTGCATTTATAGGAAGCTGCGGTGTGGATATGACTGACTGTGCAATTACTACATTGGGGGTAGAGGACGGATTGACAAAGAAAGCAGCCGTGCACAGCAGCAGACATAAATATGTTGTTATGGAAAGGGACAAATTCTATTTCAACGATTCTTATAAATATGCATACTTTGATGATATCAGCGGAATTGTTACGGATGAATTTCCGGATGATACGATCGTGAGTACACTGGAGAGAGCAGGGGTGAAATTGTTCTGATACAGGTAAGTTTTCGGGGGACTTACCTGATCTGGTTAAATCAGTCAGCAGAATGGGTGATCTGTCTGGCTTAAATGAAAAAGATGGAGGTTATTAGCAGTTAAATATAAATTATAAAATTATATAAGCACATGTTGAGCTTTATAAGATATTAGAGCAGAATATTATTCTGATGAGCAACTCAACCAGGTAATAAATGTAAAGCCTAAAAAACGCATTACAATTGGATATTGTCGCGTTTCCAGCCATAAACAGAAAGATGATCTGGAACGACAGATTGATAATGCTAAGACATATCTTTCGGCAAAAGGACAGCCATTTGAGATAATAAGTGATATCGGTTCCGGGATTAATTATAAGAAAAAAGGACTTCAGGAATTGATCAGGTGAACATCTCAAAATCAGGTTGAAAAGGTTGTTGTTTTATATAAAGATCGGCTATTACGATTTGGTTTTGGGCTGATAGAATATATCGCTTCACTTTATAATTGTGAGATTGAGATCATTGATAATACTGAAAAATCCGAACAGCAGGAACTTGTTGAAGATCTGGTTCAGATAATCGCAGTATTCAGTTGTAAATTACAGGGAAAACGAGCGGATAAAGCTAAGAAACTTATCCGTGAACTGATACAGGAGGAAGCAGATGGTAAAAGCCATAAAAGTAATGCTGATACCAAACAATGTACAGAAAACTAAGATGTTTCAGTATGCAGGTGCTTCAAGATTTGCTTATAACTGGGCTTTGGCCAGGGAAATAGAGAACTATGAAAAAGGCGGCGGATTCATTTCAGATGCAGAACTCAGAAAAGAATTTACGAAGCTTAGACATTCTGATGAATATGCATGGTTACTGA
>NZ_JBWLUT010000182.1:0-18322 GCF_056504575.1 Blautia sp. CGZ-1-C1 | reverse complement strand
CTATATTCTATTTCTGCCTTGTTGGTATTTGGATTCATACCGATGACGGCGTCTTTACTCAAGGTTGCTGTATAGACAACTGTAATTGTATCACCTACGTGATTCTTATAGGAATTATAGAAATCATTTAAAGTAACTGTTAAAATACGGTTAGTCTTGTCATAAGAAAGTGAGTATGTATTTGCTCCTGTTTTACTCGCTTTAAGTTCCGTACTTTCAACTTTTACAGACAAAATTGCTTTTAAATCCAGCCCTTTGGATAATGTATCGGTAAATTTAAAAGTATAAGAAGTATATCCTGTCATATCCGGTACTTTAGATGTCAGCTGGTAAGTAACAGTATCACCAATTCCAAAATCTCCGGCTTTCTTTTCATCTGCTGCGCCATGTGGTGCGATGGCGTCCTCAGACTCATTTTCGTCATCTAATTCCATCTGGTGACTGCCTTCCCATGAACCATCCACAATCGCATCAACCTTAATGCCGCTTCCCACTCTGTGCCGGAATGATTTTCTTGTCTACTGTCGGGTAATTGCTCTTCATGTTAATCGTAGCTGTATCAGCTGTAATGTTAACTAAAGATGCTGCAGATGTATAAGTCTGATTTCCTGGTGCTTTGGAGGTATCTGTTGCTCCTTTTGGATAAACTAAATAGTATCCATATGCTAAATCAGGAACTACTGTAGAAGTTGCTTTTGTCTCAACTGTTGTTGTTGCTGTAATATTGTTCTTTGAATCTAAAATCCATCCAAGCACATCTTTAGCAAATGTTTTCGCTGTATCAGCCTCTCCATTTGCTCCGACCTGTTCTTTAACATAGTTATATGCCGCTTCACTTAAAGCTTTGCCTGTTAAACTTTCAGGGAATTCCTGGAATTCTAGTATTATTCTTAAAAAATCCTTCATATGCACTGTTCAGTGTATATGCTACATTCTCGCCACTTTTTGTTGCTGTAAAAATCTGATACAGATCCAGAGTCTTTCCTTCCACTGTATTGTTGACTGTCAGGGTTCCTTTTGGAGCATCTGCTGCATCTGCTGCAAATGCTGTCATGCTCATGGTCAGTACCATAGCTACTGCCATCAGGACTGCCAAACATCTTGAAATCATCTTTTTCATGTCTTTTTTCTCGCTTTCTAATGATTGTTTTGTTTTCTGGTTACATGCCATTTTTATGGCGAGAGTTCTCCACGCAGCCATATCTGTTTCATACTCCTACGCTCCCTCCTCTCCGGCTTTGCCTGCTTCCTCTTTTTTCTGTACCCGGTATAAAGCAGAAATGCTAATAACAAACCTCCTGCCATTATAACGATCATCATGCCTTTTCCACCCTGTATCCGGAAGAAGTGCAAAATGCCGGTTTGTCACCGTAAAGGTAAATCCATCATCGGAAGTACTTATGGTAGTTGTATATCCAGTTACCTCTGTTTCGGTAACAGAATATTTATAATAATGTGTTGTTCCATCCTCATCTTTCACATAAGCCGGAAATCCTTCTAAGACTTTCTGCCATGTGGATTTTGATATATTGCCTGTAATTTCATAATTTTCATATCCCGGAACTGTTTCCGTATGCTCTGTTCCATCAGCGTCCGTCCAGGTTCTTGAAACCGTAACGGTAATAGCATCTGGTCTGATCTCATCCATGTTCCGAAAGTCTTTCCAAACCTTATTTACAGTCAGATTCACATATTCATCACAGGGATCCTGTGCATCTGAAGGTTCCGGTGATGTATTATCATCCGTATTTAATGTTGTTTTTGCATCTGACATCAAAACTGCCTTTGCATCTGAAACATAAGCATTCAGTTCTGCTGTTACGGACGAACCTTCATCTGTCATAACTGCATCTTTCAATTTGTCATAAGTATCTACCTTCTGCATGTGCTCCACTGAAAAGATGCTCCATCCATTTTCCTTCGCATAAGTGCTGTTCAGGATATCGGAGTTCTTTTTGATTTCGTTAAATGCTACGTCCACTTTTCGATAAATACGGTAAATATTGTTATCACCTTCCACATTTTTTTTGGTGTTAAAGTCGTATACAGAACTCAAATCGCTCTTTCCGCTAAAAGGTCCTACCAGGCCAGCGGTTCCACGGACTACGTCACAATAATACATATTGTTGTTCTGCAGAAGTCCTTCATCGTTGTATCCGACAAACCCACCGCTTCGTCCATCTTTTGCAGTTCCATCTTCATCATTTGTTGCACCGCCGGCATATACATCATATCCATTACTGATACCATAAACCGCGCTGTCTGCAATCTTCGTCCGGTTCGCTTTGATCAGGCTGATACTGATATTTGATTTTGTATCATCATCTTTTGAAATTCCATTACTGTCACATGGCAGCTTGATGGAAGAGTCTCCAATGGTTATGATTGCAAAATCCGTCTGCTGATCATTGTCTGAGGACGCTTTAGAGAGGGCTACTGATATATCAAGCCCCAGTAAATTTACATGAAGCAGATTTCCGTCATACAAAGCATCTACCTGGATAATTCCAAGGTTGATGTGCAGAAGCTGAGAATCCTGAATCTTATCCAGATACAAAGCCTGCACAAGCTGGTTCAGAACTACCAGTAAAGCATCCACCAATGTAGAATCCAGTTTTACATCTGCAAGATAAGCAAAACTTGTTCTTCCTGCAAATCCTCCGGCGGAGCCTTCGGAATCTACCAGTTTCAGTCCATCCGCCTGATTTGCACTGTCACCGGCTCTGCATCCGGAGATTCTGGCAAGATTTGCGTATCCGATAAATCCACCGGAAATCTGTTCTTCCCCGCCTTTGCTCAAAACGGTATATCCACCGTCCATACCAGTTACCGTACTGTCATCAATATGGGAACCAAATACATCCAGAACACCAAGAGCACCACCGAGAAGCTGCCCGAAGTTACTTCCAAGCACATCTACCTTGTCTACGCCAACAACTCCACTCTTTCCAGAATAGCCTACGAAGCCTCCGACGCTGTTTAATCCGGTCACACTGTTTAATCTGGTTACACTACTGTTCTTTACCGAACCATTTAACAGTGATCCTCCAAAACCACCTGCCGTACCGCTGTAAGTAACTTCATTATTCTGTCCGGATTTCACTGCCGTATTTGCCCGGACCGAAAGGCCTGCGTCCGGACTTCCACTGATATTTCCATAATATACATAGCTCCGGAAAGCATCCAGTACATCGGTTCTGCCAAGCTGTAACAGATATTTTACAACGGAAGTTTCTCCACCTGCACTGATCTGTGCAGCCCCGGCGACATCTGCGATTCCAAAACATCCTCCGGCATATTCACCTGCAACTACCGAACGAATCTTTTCTGCACTTATGCCACTTCCTGCCGTATCTTTCTTGCCTAAAACTGCACCACAGACGCTTCCTGCAAAGCCTCCCGCTGCTTTTGCATATCCGGTATTATTTCCATTTGCATAGGTTCCATTAATGATCACTCCCCAGTCGTCCCATGCGGAAACTCCTGCATAACGAATGGTAGAAACAGTTGCACCTAAGACTTTGATGATTTCTGTCGGGGCATTTACCATCAGTGCATCCAGCAACTTATTTAAAAGTCCCTGTTTTGTCGCTGTATCCACAGCAACTTCACTTCCGGAATCTACTTTTCCTGCAAAACCTCCTACATAAGAAGTTCCATCAACCCTTCTAAGATTCGTGATCTTACATGACGTATTTTCATCGCCCCATATCTGACCACCGATCATTCTTCCCACAAAACCTCCGGCAAGTCCTGCCGGATCCTGATCTGCAATTCCTGTTGCCTTAATTCTGGCACCTGAACGATATCCTTCTACATAAGACTGTTTTACCGCCGGTACGAAAGTATTTAACGCAGATAAGCTGTCTGTTCCAACAAGTTTCAGTCCTGCAAGAGAAACATCTCCTGTATTTGCGACCGAACCTGTCAGCATTTCTCCGGCAAAACCGCCGCTGCTTCGCAGTGCTTCTACCAGCTGGAGATCTTTGGCATATCCATTTGCAACCGTTCCACCTTCCATACGCCCCACATATCCTCCGGCAGAACCGCCCTGCGTAGCCTGGCTTGCTAAGATACTTCTTCCGGCAGTAACTGCATATCCATAAGCATACTGGGAAATGATATCATTTAACTGTCCCTGATCTGTGACAGTGCCAAGAGCCTGTAATTTATTTCCATAACTTCCATAGGAACCAACAGCTCCGACCCATTTATTCCATGTATCTGTATCCAGACCACGTAAAGGGCCATATACCGCTGTATTTTTTTCGGTTGGATATACAGCCTGAAGAATCGTCAGTGGATTGTCCAGTTTAATCAGTCCAAACAGGACTTTCAGGTTTCCGGTATCTGCTACATTGGCACACCTCATCAATCCTGTATAACCTCCAGCATATTCAGTGCCATATACGGAACGAATACGATACGCTGCACATTCCCGCAATGTTCCCGCATATGCAGAGCCTTTCCAGTTATCGGAATTATTTCCCCATATCTGACCGCCATAGTTATATCCTGCATAACCTCCGGCCAGTCCACGATAAACACTATCGCCGCTGTCTGCCTGTGCTCTTACTGCACCACCACATGGGATGCAGGTTGTTTCGCTGTTTTTTATCGTAGGTATAAACGCCTGTAATACTCCAAGAAGATTATCTGCACTGACCAGACCACCGAGAACACTTAATCCACTAACAACATCTGCGGCACTTCCCGGTTCCATGGTTCCTACATATCCTCCGGCACTTTCCCGTCCGATGATATGTGCAAAATTATAAGAATTACTGTTCTGGATCTGTACGCCAAGAAGATATCCTGCGTAACCACCGGCTTTACCGGTATCTCCATCTCCATCGGTGGACAGGATATTAAAACCTCCTGTGGCACCATATACATCAGAACTGTCTATGATAGAAGCAACTACGGTCAAGGCGAGATGCCAGATTGGAAGCAGAAAGTACTTTATCCAAAATACTTGCCCCTCCAATAGCAGCCGTACTTCCCATAGCCGCTTTTCCTATATAGCCGCCAGCATAACGGTATGCGCTTACTGCATAGGTACTGTCTTTTCCGTAATAGCTGCTTCCGTCTTCCTGTTGAAGATTCTTCGGTTCGCTGACACCGGTATGCTTCAGTTTATTTACATCCGATTTACTGATCTGCACACCAGTTCCACATCCGATAAATCCTCCGGCACTTCCTGTATCCGCATCATTCGTGCTGTCTTTTTCCAGTGTTCCTGTTACTGTTACTGTAAATCCATCCGGAACAGAACGAACACTTGCATTGCTGATCACCGGAACAAAAGCATTTACAAGAGATACCAAGCCAGTCAGATCTACCACTTTTGTAAGAATAGAAGATTTTTCTCCAATCTCAGCAACGGATCCGGCTCTTACGAAACCACCAAAGCCTCCAGCATATCGAAGTCCTTCTACTTTCAGAAGATTTTCTACGGCCGTTCCTTTTCCAGAACCATCTGCATTTGCTTCATTGTCCACATGGCCGCTTTGCATCTCTCCTGCAAAACCACCGGCATAGCCTTCTGCATTCGCCATACCACTCTCTGCTGTCACAGTCATTCCATTTGTTATTCCAGAAACCTTACAGTTTGTGATCTTACTGGAAGCTGCCTGCAAAACGCTTGCCAGCTCTTTCAGATTTAATATTTTTCCAAGAACACTGTTCAACAGATCTCCTGTGGCATCACCAGCTTCTACTGCACTTCCGGACCGCATGATTCCAATATATCCACCGGCATGATAAGGTGCAGTAATTTCTTTCACATTCGTGACATTAGAATTTTTAACGATCACTGCTTTTCCATTACCAATATAGCCACCAGCATCTCCAATGGCCACATCTCCATTCTTTCCAGATGCAGTCACTTTCAGGTCATTGCCTTCAATGCCTGAATCGGAAATCCTCGGATAAGCTACATCCATAACACTCAAAAGCTGTGTCACATTCAAAAGTCCGAGAAGTTTCACAGAGCCAGTCTGCGCTACATCACCTGGCATCAGCCTTCCGGCAAATCCTCCGGCATAACTGTTTCCCTTAACATAAGAAAGCCCTGTGATCGTAGTTGTTGCAACATCACCTGTCTTTACCCCATCTGATTCATCAGAAGCATATGTCTCTCCAGAGGAAAAGCCTTCACTCTCACTATCTGTATCACTGGTAAATGCTTCTGTATCCGTTGAATCAACTGCATCCTCTGTAAATCCGGAATTATTATTTCCATAATTGACATCTACTGCCTGTCCGTCTCCAACAAATCCTCCTGCCATATCTGCGGATACCTGTGGATCTTTTCCTGCTGAAACATAATCAATAGATGTATTATTAAATTCCGGTCGCAGCGCACTGACCACACCTAAAAGGTTTTCAATTTCAATACCTGCCGGCAGTCCGGATGAAGTAACTGAATCTCCTGCATTGGCAAGTGCATCACCTGCTTTTGCATATCCCACAAAACCTCCGGCTTTTCCAGATGTTTCGGATGCAGTAACTGACTTCAGGTTACTGATTTTTGTATTTCTGGCTCTTCCACTGATACACTCACCAATAAATCCTCCGCTGATTCCGCTTTCATCACTGGTTCCTACTGTAAAACCTGCTGAAATTCCGGAAACAATACTGTCAACCGTAAATGTTTCGATCATCTGGCCTACGGAAAGAAGCCCGTTAATTTTAAGAAGTTTCAGTCCAAGGAGATTGATTCCACCTACATTTGCAAGTGTTCCACTTCCAAAATATCCTGCAAATCCCCCTGCTCTCTTTACTGCACTTGCGGAATTCAGATTTGTAACACTGGTCTTTCTTACTTCACCACCTGTACCCTGGCCAATAGCTCCACCTGCATAACTTGCATCTTTATCTGAAGCCGTTACAGTAAGTCCGTCGGTACCTCCATTTACAGAACTGTCTTTTAATTCAAAACGCATATAGTCTGCTGCTGTTACAGTTCCTCCAAGCACATCACTGACACTGGTCATTTTTGCCTGACCAAGAAGACCTCCTGCATAATTTACTGCTGAAACATTCATGGATGAAGCTGCTGCCACGCTGTTAGAATGATCTCCAAATTCATAAGAAACTCCTGTTTTTGTCAGCATACGGTTAATGGCAGTTGTTGTTGATTTTGATGTATCCGCCAGTTCTGACGTATTGGAAATCTGAACTGCTCCGGCATATCCCACAAGACCTCCGGCATTCTCTCCACTGGCTGTAATTGAAATATCAGTTCCACCTATGCTGCATCCGGTAATAACGGAAGGACGCAGACCAACCAGATTCAGAATATCCATATTCGTAAAACTACCATTTAAAATTCCTGTAAGAAGATCTTTTACAATAACAAGAAGTCCCTGACTCTCATTGATGTCTGCCACATCACCAAGTGTTGCCATCCCGGCAAAACCGCCGACATAATCTTTTCCATTGACAGCCCCTAAATCTGCTATGCCACAATCCACTGCATAGCTGTTTCGCATTTCTCCAATGAAACCGCCTGCATAGCCACTTTTCGTTGCACTGTCACCTGTGGATGACACATTTGCACGGCCATTGATCTTGCATCCGAGCATTACAGTATTAACCGGGAAATTTCCCATTACTTCGATACCAAGACTGCTCAGAAGGCCAACCACAACTGCATTGGAAGAACGTCCGGCAAAACCTCCGGAATAATCACTTCCGGAAACAGAATCCGTTCCTTCTACGGAACAGTTCTTCATAACTGCACCGATGGACTCTCCGGCAAATCCTCCTGTATATTTCTGCCCGGAAACAATGACATTACCAGATGCAGAGCAATCTGTAAGAATCGGATTCACATATCCGATTGGAATCAGGCTCTCAACTTTAAGAACTCCGCCATTTAACAGAATCGTGATCAGATCACCCAGTCCCAGCAATGGTATTAAATTCAGCAAAGTACTTAGTGCATCTGTTACCGCCCCAAGAAGTCCTGATAACACCTCATACTTTGTGACACCGGAAATATATCCTACAAATCCGCCTGTCCAGTTATTTACATTGGATACGCCGGAAATATTTTCCACATGACATCCGGATATCTGCACATTGCCTTTGATCACTCCGGCAAACGTACCTGTTGAAAAAGATTTCGGATCATCCTGCAGTCCACTGGACAACCCCAGCAGAGCTAAAACCGGAGTCAAAAGCATAGCAATCAAACTGAAATCTTTTTTGATTGAATTTGTCGTTGTAGAAACATCCACATTCGATAATGTAAGGTTTTTCACTACAACCGGATCTGTTGCAATCTGGAGTTTGCTGTCATAAGGTGTTGATAAACTCCTAAAGAAACCTACACCGTATTCCGCATTCGATGAATTATTAGAGTTTCCACTCTGGTCGATCTTTGCATCCTGCATAATTTTCACATTGCTGATTGTTACATTTTGTCCTTCGACCATTCCTTTACGGCCTTCCATATCTCCCTGGAAGTTATTGATCGGATTCCAGTTATCATCTTCGCCATTGGAGTTTATTCCATCTTTTGAAAGGTCAATATCTCTAAATATGATATAGTTTGCATCTTTACTATATTTATATCCTGATCCTGCAATATTCGTATTGCTGTGTTTTGATACATCATAAGTCAGAACATATGTCTTTTCATCCTCAACTGTTACACTCGCCAGATCTGGTCCTCCAGATGAATCGCCATTATCACTGGTAAAACCATCTCCTGCATCTTCTTCAGAATCTGCACTGTAAAACTCTTCTGCATCACTGCTATCTTCTGGAGCCGCAACATCTTGTACTTCCGTCTCAGATCCAAAATCATTGCTTCCCACATCTGATACATCATTGGATTCTGCCGGTATCATATCTATCACATCAGCAGTATCCTGATTTTCTTCATTCTCACTGGAAACAACTGCATCAGTACTTTCAACAGCTGTAAATCCATCATTCGCACTCTCTGTCGAAACAACTGTCATATCAGCTGAATCCTGGATGGTACTGCTCACATAGACATATCTCTTTAAAGCCTGCGTTCCAGCTGGATCAAACTTTCCTGCATCCAGATATTCTGTATCATTTAATTTATGATCTCCGGTCGTATTACCATACAATTCTGTTCCAGACCAGTTATAAGTATCATCAAATTTTACGACATCTGCATCTCCCGGATAATACAATTCTGTTTTATACTCTCCCGCATCTTCTGCTGGTGTCCAGGCTGTATGCCCAATAGTCTTTTTTTCTCTTGTTTCATACACTCTCCAGATTGGCTCTGTCACTGCTGTATCTGTTCCAATCGCACGAAGCTGGGCTTCATTACCAATCAGAATATAATCGGTATCTCCGATTTTCTTTACAACCTGTCCGAAATAATTTTCTCCCTTCATAATCAGATGGGTATGCACTGCTGATATTTTGTGTTGTTTCTGTCGCAACAGCCTTGTTTGCCAGCAATTCCGGTGTATCGGTAGTAAATGTCGAGGCAACCATATAATTATGTGTTTTACTGTAAGTAAGATAAGAACCATCTTCCAGATTAAACACCTGACCCATACCAACTTTTTCTGCCACATAATCCTCACTCATAACAGGTTCCTTATCGGAGTCCTCTTGACCAAGTAAAGCAAGCTGATAGCGATTGTAAATATAAATAGTGTCTGTTTCGGCATTATAAATAGTATTATCAGCCCGTTCCGCAGCTGATAAAATACTGCCGGAAAATCCTTCCGGAAAGTTCCAGACATTTGACATATCCATAAGAATATCATTCATTAGATAATAAGACGCATCTGCAGCATAGGTTAACTCTGTATTATCTGAAAGGACTGCTTCACCCTCTCCAATGTTACCATCTTTATCTCCGGTAAACATTTGTGTACCTGTTCCGACTAATAAAAGCTGGCTGTAATTGTAGATACAGATTTTTCCATCTGCATAATCAGATTTTGTTTCTTCCAATGTATCTGTGACATCTTCTTTAACATCCTCTGTATTATCTTTCGATTCTTCTCCGTCTGAAAATCCCTGATCTTCCGAAGACTCAAAATCTCCTGTTTCTTCGTCTTCCGAAATATCATTAATTTCTTCTGATGCTCCGTCAAAAGAATCCGGTACTTCACTGTCGGATGATTCTATCTCTGAATCAACCTCAGTAGAGCCTGTATGTGTCGGCAGGATCGCTCTGTTTCGCTTTCGCTGCTAAACTCTTCATAAGACTGCTCATACGCATCTACACCATTTTCCATATCAGAATTTTCTGTTTCATCTGCATATGTAATCGTCATCTGCGATGATAAAAGCGAAATACACAATATAATTGCTGTAATCTGTTTAAGAACCTTAAATTTTTTACTCATAACTGCCCCTAATCTTATGCCACGTTTAACTTTCTGCTTTCTTAATCCATTCCGGCTGCATGGCCGCTGCCAGGAAGCAACGAATCAGTGGTTTTGAAAATGCTCCACATTCCCCGTTAATAATCATTCGGATTGCTTCCTCGTGTTCATATTTTCCTTTATATGGCCGTTTGCTTATTAACGCATCATAAGCATCTACCAGCCCGATCACCTGTGCACATAATGGAATTTCATCTCCTTTTAACCCATCTGGATATCCATTTCCATCGTATCTTTCATGGTGGCAATGGCAGATATCATAACTATATTGATTTAGCTGCTCTGTCGTAACGCCTTTAGGAAACCGAAGTGTCATTTCTGCACCTGCGATTGGATGAATCTTTACTTTTTCCATTTCTTCCGGCGTTAACTTTCCTTTTTTATTCAAAATTTCAATAGGAACTCGAATTTTTCCTATATCATGAATCGGAGCTAATTTGGCAACATTCTGAATTTCATATTCTGAAATTCCAAGACTCGGATATAATTCTGAAAGTTTTCTATATACCTGTTCGGTATAGAAACATATATTTTCCTGGTTTTCAGGTTCTGAAAGGTTATTATGATTTAATACCGTCACCAAAAGATGAACCATATCCCAGTATTGTCTGGTTACTGCCCCTTCCTTTTTCCGCAATTCCTGTTCCATATTAACCATTGCTCTTGAAACAAGTTTCGATTCAATGTTCGGATAAGATTACAATATCTTTTTCAGGATTTTTATATTTTTTTATTTCCATCCATACCTGTTTGTCATTATTTTTTCTGCGATATTGGATATTTTCCTCATACACTTCGCTATTCGGTAATATTTTCATTGCTTCAAGTTTCAAAAATTCACCGACTTTTTCACGATCTTCCAGAGCAACATAATCTTCTACATATTTTTTTATAAAGACCTTAAACTCTGTTTTTTCACTTAATGCAATTTCAATTTCTCTATTGTAGCTATACAGACATTCCAGTTTTCCAGTATTCAGTTCTAATTTAAAAACAGAATAGTAATCACCGCAGTCCTCTTTTTTATCTTTTCCAACAATATCGGATATCTTAATCTGTTCCAATTTACTGTTATAACTATTTTGCATACCCGAGAAGAATCTGATGTACTCTGCAATGGTTAATCCGATTTCCAGAGCAATATCCATCCTTTTCCAGACACCGATTTATCGCCATAGTGCTTTCTGTACAAGACATTACATCCATAAGTGAAATATTTTCCGGACTTTTTGCCATGCATCATCCACCTTTAATTCCTTCCAGCGAGCTTATTAAATTTGCTTTTTTTAACTGTTTTGTAATTTTGGGAATATAGTTTACAGGTACACCAAGTTCATTAGCCAATTCTGCTGTCGATGTCATTTGCTGATGTTCCGCAAGAAAACAAACAATCCGGATCGCATAATCCGTTGTAATTGTCAACCGCATACTTTTTCCTCTGCTTTCTTGGCACGCATTTAAAAATACGTGAAACTTTATTTATCTTTGTTCTATCATTTGCATGATAAAAATTATTGGGATTTGAAACTAAACCTGGATTGGTTTTACTTTATTTCTGTAAAAAACACGGCAGAATAATAGATTGCTTCTTTCCGCAGTGTTTCATTTTCACTTGTTCATCTGGTTATTTATAAGATTCTATAAGACTATGAAATTGATCTAACAAAAAATCTTCCATCAATTTCATCAAGATATGAGAAAATCTACGGTAATCGTAAGATATACGGACGTCTTGCTGCTAGCACAGCACATATATTTTAAAATATCGCAACATATAATAATGCAATGATGTTTTTCATTATATTATTTTCATTGTCAATAAATAGGACTGAAACCTTCTTGTTTAATCCCTTTTTCTATTATTCTATCCATTTTTGAGCAAAAAACAATGTAACATTTTTATATGCTTTACCCCCCCCCGTTTTATAAAAAGTGTTCCATAAAAAAAGGATACCGCACAAATCACGATACCCTTTTATATTTTATTCTAGCTCATCTATAATTTTATAAATTACAATACCTATTCGTACTGCTAACATTTCATTAGCATTTTTAAAATCCATTCCTGTCATTTTTTTTATTTTACCAAGCCGATGTACTACTGTTTGATAATGGACAAACATAGTTTCAGAAGTCTGCTTTGTGCTCTGGTTATTATCAAGATATACTTGAAGAGTTTGTATTAATTCATTTTTTGAATCTGAATCATGTAGAATCCGCAACGATTCTGGAATATACTGTAACAGTTTTGATGGATCTTCAATATCGCCCAAGAGCTGAAAAAATCCAAGATTGGAATATCTCACCACCATTCTATTTGAATTTCCAGAAACCACTCTTATTACATCAATATATGTAAGTGCCTTTTTAGCTTCCTGATATGATTCGCTTAAACGTTCCACTCCGTTTACAACTTTTCCGATTCCGATCAACAATCTGCTTCCTGATTTTCTGCGTTGAATAGCTCTTTGAATCGTGTGCTGCAACTCTTCTAATTTTGTTTGCAAAGCTATCTGCGTTTCCTTTTCAGATACTCTATGTAATGCTACAATTCGTTCCATATTACGAAATATCATTTCACCAGGAAACAACGCTCTCAGTTCGCCTTCTATGACTCCTACTTCATGCAGAAACTCCTTATCATATCGTCCATGTGCATCCATCTTTGTCTGAAAGACAATAATCTGATATTTCTGCTCATAATTTAGTCCAAGCAGTCTTACTGCTGATTCCATCCCTTTACGGCTTAAAGTATTCGTAAGGAGTGCATGAACAATATCATGGTCATATTTTTTCTCAATTTCCTGCTGGGCAAATTCACTTACAAAGCCATACATCAACGTAATAATTGCATTTTCCAGTGCCATATAATCAAGAGCAGACAGTTCTCGATTTTTTTCAGTTATTACCAGAAAGACTTCTGCTTCTCCAAATATATCAATCCGAACAACATATTGAATAAATTCGCCTTGCTGTCTGCTATATGAAAATCGAGTAAGTATGTCCGGGGTATAATCTTCAAGGTTATTAAGTAATACCAGTTTATCACTATTATCTCCTGTTGAGGCACAACAATTACCATTTGTGTAATACAAAGCGACTGGATTTTCAATCATACTACCAAGAAATCCAAAACTTCCGATGCCTGATTCGATATTTTTCTAGGTGAAAATGATAACATATTAAAATTATCATGGGTTAATTTAAAATATTTCAGCCTTGCTATGTCTTTATCAAATACCTGATTCATTACATACTTAATCACAGGCCAATACTCTAATTCTTCCGGCATTTCTAGTAAAGGAATTCTCTGATCCGCACAATACTTTCTTAACAGATCTCTTTTTAATTCCAGATCTTTTTCAGATGTTCTCTTCTTTAATATAATGCCACTGAGCTTTTTTTCCGAGTATTGTTCTAAATATTTTATAAATGTTTCATTCCTACATTCTTTGTAGACCCACAAACTGGTCAGGAGAATTTCCCCTCCCTCAAGATATTTGACCATCTCTGGAATTTCTATAATTCGGATTCCAGAAATTCTCTTGTCAAGATACCCTTCGCCATAAACCACTTTAATCTGCGGAAAGCGATTACTTTCAATAAATTGTTTTGTTGTATATTCCATTCATCTTCCTTCTGTGCGTTATTTTCAGTTACTCGAATTTATTATATATTCTAATCACTTATTAATTCAAGTTTTTTACATCTAAATTATTGATATTTTTTATAATTCCACAGTTATCTTTTCATATGACTTAACCTTCTCCTCTGTCCTATTTTGCTCTTGTACTTTTGATTTTAACTGAAAATCCTTTAAAGATTTCAACACAGATTTCTTTATTTCTCCCTTTTTGGGCTTTGCAGATTTTTTCTCAGAATAGACTTCCGAAGTCTGCTGTTCTGTTTCCTGTACTTTTCCTTTCTTTTCATCCAGATACTTTTCCATATCTGCGATTGCTTTCTGCACCAGAGAGCTTTCTTTATAATGTGGAATCATATCTATCAGATCACGATTTATCCTACCCGCACTCATCAGCTCATATTCCCCAGAATAATCTTGGTCACCGTCTTGCAGATCAAATCCGATTCCTTTGATTCCATGCATCCGTTCCGCTGGGATGTCCTCATATATTTTAATGGCTTCTTCTAAAGTGAGATTGTTATGGTACTCTCCCATGACCGGAAACTCCATGCACTCTGCGACATAAAAACTAATCGTAGCTTCTGGCTGTTTTCGCATTTGCCGTTCATTTATTTTTTCTACCTCTTCCATTAAATTTTCATAATCAAATGGGACTGCATTTTCCATAAAAATGTCTTCATCTTCCAGAATATCTTCCATTGCCTGCTTTATAGAAATATCTGGATTTTCATAAACACCCCCATCAATCTCAACAAAATCCACGTCATAAAGCGTATAATCATACCCGCCTTCTGTTTTTTGAATTGCAAAATATGTATTATCAATCTTATAAGCCAGTTCATCTGATTCTATTTCTGGTACGGAATTATCAACAACACCCTCTTTCTCCTGCAAATATTCTGAAACTGCCTCCAATGCTCCTGCATCAAACCCATTCCACAAATCTTCTGCAACAAGCTGACCATTTTCCGATACAACAATTCCTGCCACATCGGAGCCAAATTCATCATGTTCCATTAAGAAAAACTTCTCCCCAGCATATTCCTTTTCAGCAACCGTATGCCATGTCCCGTTATGTCCTTCTGCTTCATACCCTCTTGTCTCTGCCGTGATCGTCACTTCGTTTTCTCCTATCGCCTGTTCTATCCTCTGCATCCGGATCTCAGCTCTTGCCATGTCGATAAACCCATCTAAAACTGCCGGGTGGCTTTCGATCACATAATCCAGATTCAAATTTCTTCCCCGACTGATATTTTCCGGAACCTCAATACGCTCTGCCCAGTCTTTGTTCTGTCTGGAAAATCTTCCATCATTGGAAAGTTCCCGGATGGTATTTGCCATAACAAAATTCATACGTTCTTCCCCAAAGCGTTCCACGACTTCTTTTGCCGCATCTTGCTTTAAGTGCAGCCCGTCAAAATTCTCCCGGATGCTTTCTTCGATTGCTTTCTTACAGTCCAGGTTTAACTTTCTGGAATCCAGATAAGCATCCACATCCCGTTCTCCCATTGCCTGTTCCAATGTTCCTTTATAAACTGGCGGATATGCCCTGACGGAATTATGTTCCAGCATGTTCATTCTCTGCTGAACAAACTCCGGAAGTTCCTGAAATCCAAAAGAATCTACATAATAGGCTGTGATCTCTGCACCCCTGTTTATCACGATCACATCACTTACCGATAAGGAATGGCCACGGAAATCTTCCGGGCGGTCAATGTTAAAGCGTTCAAAAATATTGTCTAACGTGATCGTTGGCATCCACGGTGCTGCATAAACCATCCGGTAATCCTTTCCGTCGATGGTATAGCCCAGGCTCTTTGCGGATTCCATTCCCAGCGCCTAGAGGGGTCTGACCATCGAAAATAACCGGAAAGATAATAATCTCCACATAAAATAATTCTAAAATTTGTATAACATAGAATTCCTTACCCACATATAAAACCATCCCAGCTATATGAATAATGTACATAGTCAGGATGGTTTGTATCATGAATGGTTGCTATTACAGTTGTTCTATTTTACAATGATGTTCTTTTGTGTCTTTACTATAACTGATTCCCACACCCAGGATTTGTCCGGTGTATCTTTCCTTTTCCCCAGGCTTTCCCTTAAAGCGGAGCGCATACTGTTTTTCCCTGATCTGCCGGATTGCTTCTTCCGGTGAGTGACCTGCCTTTAATTCCAGGATCAGCCCTGTATCTGCCGGGTTTTCCGGATAAAAAATAAAATCTACAAATCCTTTACCTGCTTTATCTTCACGTTCTACCCGGTATCGGTCTCTGGCAGATAAATATACCAGATTTACTACCGCAGCCAGTTCCGTTTCGTTATTATACGAAAGAATCGGTGTTTCTGTATTGTGTGCCAGCTGCAGGATCTCAGCCATCCGGTCTGTGTCACCAGAAAGGGTTGCTTTTAGCATCTGGTCAGAAATATTAGCCAGACGATAGACATAACCCAGACTTTTCTCACTACGCAGAAGTTCTTCGTATTTGAACATTAATTCCCTGTTGGGAATAAATACTTTTCCCTTTGTATAAGTCAGCAGTCCATAGACCACCATAGCCGAATAAATCTGGTTTTTGGTTCGCAGATCCATGGCAGAAGCTGCAAACTCCTCCACCCGGGCATCGATTCCCTCTCCTGAAATCATCAGCGCCAGGTCATCCCGTATGTGCTCTATATCATTTCGTATATAATAAAAAATTTCATCATAAGGTCCGGAGCTTGTCCAATAATTCGACAGCTGATTGAACCGTAGCGCCATTACCACAGATCTTGGATTGTAGAGACGCCTGCCGGAGGCAGTAAAATATCCATCATACCACTCACGTAACCCCTCTCTGGAAACCTGCGGATCTTTGCATAGATGGAGATATTTATCATAGAGAACATCTACTTCCTCATCCGTGAAGCCAAAATATTCCCCGAACATTTCCATAGAAGTCATTTTAAACTCCGTGAACATATTCAGTTCTGAACCGCTGGAATATTTTGCGATGGGAAGAATTCCAGTAATATATGCCAAGGCAACATATTCCTGATCTTTTAACAGCGATTTCAGGAAAAGGATATATTCTTCCTTTTCCCCATCCGTGATAAACGAAAGATGAAATACTGCATCCCATTCATCCATGACAAATACAAACTGTGTATCATATTTCGCAGAAATTATAGCCAGGAGATCCCAGACAGCAGTTTTATTGGTAGTGGAAATATCCGGAAAAGCGGCTAGCAAATCATGTTTCAGACCTTCAGAAATACGTCTGATATACTGCTGATAGGAAGTGCAGTTTTCCGGAAGACGGCTAAAATCAATATAGATCACATTGTAATGGTTCAGGTATTTTCTGTATCTGCTTTCGTCAGAAATATACAGATTGTCAAACACATCAGCACTGTCCCAGCCTTTTCCAAGAAAAGCCCCTATCATATTTGCCATGATTGTTTTTCCAAAACGTCGCGGTCTGGTAATGCAGATATACTGTGTTTCCTCCTCAATACAGTCAAAAAGATCCCTTAAGATATTGGTTTTATCTACAAAATAGCTGGTAGCTGACATTTTTTCATATCGTTTATAAGGAAGAACACTGTTCAAGTAAAAGCCCATAGATTTCTCACCTCCTGCATAATCTATATGCTTCATATGATCGGTAAATTGTTTCACTACTCTCAGTATAACAAACACCGTAAAGACTTACCAGAGGAAAATACCGCCGTTTATATAAAAGTGACCGTGTCTTTAAAAACCGGCAAAAGCCTTGATTTTATTCAATGTCATTAACTTTAGCAAAAGCAGAAATCGTAATTATTATAAATTATGATTCCTGCTTTTTTACTTTTGATATGGGCATACTTATCCCTTGTTTCTACTATTCATATCTTTTTAGCTAATACGCTCTTTTATGAGTATTTGAATATTTTCCTGCTAACTGGCCTTTCGTTCTTTTGTAATGACGGTCAGGACGAATCGGAACAAGATTCTTACTGATATCTTCATATATCTGTTGAAACAAGATACTTTTCTTTTTCTCATTCGTCTCAAGAAGAATATAGATCAGATCATTTTTTAAGATTCCAATACTAACTGTCTGATTGATCATCATTTTATGCTTTTTCTCTGTCTCTTTCTGATCCAGTTCACGTTCTGCGTCTAATATGATATCTTCAGCTAAATTACTCAGATATATGGTACTGTATATATCCTGTAATAACAGAATCGCTTTTGTCCCTGTGAAATTTTCTAATTGTAGCCGACTTTTTAAGGTTTCGTATGCAGTTT
>NZ_JBWLUT010000181.1:0-6009 GCF_056504575.1 Blautia sp. CGZ-1-C1 | reverse complement strand
TGCCATGCTGGATGATGAACTGAAGAAGAATGTTATCAAGGACGTTGTTCTTCTGAAGCTGGTTGGTTTTAAACCGATTATTGTTCATGGTGGTGGTAAGGAAATCAGTCGCTGGGTTGGCAAGGTTGGTATGGAGCCGAAATTTATCAATGGTCTTCGTGTAACAGATAAAGATACTATGGAGATCGCAGAGATGGTTCTTGCGAAGGTGAATAAGGAACTGGTTGCCATGGTGGAATCTCTTGGTGTAAATGCAGTTGGTATCAGTGGTAAAGACGGTGGTCTGCTGAAATGCCGCAAGAAACAGACAGAGGGCGGAGACATTGGATTTGTAGGCGAGGTTACAAAGGTTGAGCCGAAGATCCTGGAAGATCTTCTGGAGAAAGATTTCCTGCCGATCATTTTCCCGGTAGGCTATGATGATAATTTTGCTACTTATAATATTAATGCAGATGATGCGGCGTGTGCCATTGCAGAGGCTGTTCATGCCGAGAAACTGGCATTTCTTTCTGACATTGAAGGCGTTTATAAGGATAAAGATGATCCCTCCAGTCTGATCTCTGAGCTTCATGTAGATGAGGCTGAGAAACTTATCAGTGACGGTTATGTAGGCGGAGGTATGATTCCGAAGCTGAAAAACTGTATTGATGCCATTGAAGAAGGTGTTAAAAGAGTACATATCCTTGACGGAAGAATTCCTCACAGTTTACTGCTGGAAATCTTTACAAACAAAGGTATTGGTACTGCAATCTTAAGAGAAGACGGGGAGAAATATTATAATGAACATGAATGAACAGATGAAGGAATCAGAAGAGAATATCCTTCACACTTATAATCGTTTTCCTGTTGTTTTTGAAAAAGGACAGGGATGTTATTTATATGATTCCGAGGGAAAGGAATATCTGGATTTTGCAGCAGGTATCGCTGTAAATTCTCTGGGATATCATTATCCGGGATATGACGAAGCATTAAAAGATCAGATTGATAAGCTGATGCATATTTCCAATTTATATTATAATGAACCGATTATCGAGGCAGGTGCGAAGCTGGTAAAGGCAAGCAAAATGAGCAAGGCATTCTTTACCAACAGTGGTACGGAAGCAATCGAAGGTGCTTTAAAAGCTGCTAAGAAATATGCATATGTACGTGACGGACATGCAGACCATGAGATCATTGCAATGAACCATTCCTTCCATGGAAGAAGTATCGGTGCTCTTTCTGTAACAGGAACTGCTCATTACAGAGAGCCGTTTGAGCCGCTGATGGGTGGTGTGAAGTTTGCAGATTTCAATGATCTGGAGAGTGTAAAAGCTCAGATCACAGATAAGACCTGTGCAATTATTACTGAGGTTGTTCAGGGTGAGGGCGGTATCTACCCGGCGAAGAGAGAATTTCTGGAAGGTCTGCGCCAGATCTGTGATGAGAAGGATATTATGCTGATCTTTGATGAGATTCAGTGTGGTATGGGAAGAACCGGTTATTATTTTGCATGGCAGGCATATGGTGTACAGCCGGATATTATGACAAGTGCCAAGGCTCTTGGCTGCGGTGTGCCGGTTGGCGCATTTGTATTAAGTGAGAAAGCTGCCAAAGCTTCTCTGGAGCCTGGAGATCATGGTACTACTTACGGAGGAAACCCGTTTGTATGTGCTGCAGTCAGCAAGGTATTTGAGATTTATGAGAATGATAAGATCATTGAACATGTACAGGAAATGACTCCATATCTGGAACATAAACTGGATGAAATTGTTGCGAAACATGAATGCGCTGCAACAAGACGAGGCATGGGCTTCATGCAGGGAATCGTGATCCAGGGCCGCCCTGTAGGTGAAGTTGTAAAGGCTGCGCTGGCAAAAGGACTGCTGGTGATCTCCGCAGGCAGTGATGTACTGAGAATCGTACCTCCGCTTGTGATCACAAAAGAACATATCGATAAGATGGCTTCAATTCTGGATGAGTGTATGGAATAATTTTTCAAACACGCTCTAAGGCTGTTGCGTTTTGCAATGGCCTTCTTTTTTACAGAAGATATAATTGATATACAATACAGGAATATATGGATGAATTTTAGTTGTTGTTTTGGGAACAAGTTTAACAACCGTAGCAAGAATTTCCTCACCTCTATAGGTGATGGGATGAATTGCACATTCGAGCATGTCTGCTCAAATTCATAAAAAAGCGTAAAAACACTTGTTCTGATACAATAAATATATTATAATAGAAAAAAAGAACAATATGCTCTTGAAATTTGGACGGTCGAAATAAGCAATAAGTGAGTGTACATAATGAGTTTAGATAATAATTCTCATTCAGTGTTTTTGTTTGATTCTGGTTATGAAATATGGCAGAAAGATGCTGGACAATAAGATGTAAGAGAGAACAAAAGAAATCTTTGAAATATAGCACCTGTTGAAACAATCCATCAGTATATAGAGAGTCAGGGTGAGAAAGATAAACCGGGCAGTAAAAATAAGAATCTATCCAAATAAAGAACAGGGATACAGGATAACGGATACGGTCAGTTCCTTTCCATGCTTGGATATAAGCTGGAAGAACGTGGAAAATATCTGATAAAAGTAGACAGATATTTTGCATCCAGTAAGATATGCAGCGTATGCGGACATAAGAAGAAAGAGCTGGCATTATCAGAACGGATATACCTATGTGAATGTGGAAACCGGATGGACCGGGATGTGAATGCGGCGGTCAATATTCTGAAAGAAGGAAAAAGAATATATAAAAAATGTGCATAATAGCACAGAAAAGATCCGTAACCGGATAAAAAAGAACCGCGGGACACGCGGGGATAGCCTGTTTTAGCTTTGCCCTGAAGGGCAATTGAGCAGGAAGCTCCCACTTCAAAATCTGTAAGATTTAAGTGGCGAGAGCATGTCACATGGACGATATATTGACAGGATGATGATAGATGAAGATTTTTGATAGTCCTAAAACTAAATGGGTAATAATATGGAGCATTATCATGTCAATATTCCGAAGGATTTCAGGGATTATTCTACGGAAAACATTAAAGTTTATATTTATGAACCGTTGGATTTATCTGGAACTATTAAAATTGTAAGAAGTAAAATAGTTATTCTCTTTATATGGGGGGAGTTATTTATAATTGGTATTCTATTAATAAGAGCTGTCCAGATAGAGAAAAAAAGAATAATAGGAACATAATCCTTTTTGGCTTGGCAGATTGATTTTGTAGGGTTACGTTATACATTGGTAACATTATACAGACACTATGAAGTATTGTTTTTCACTGTAGATAATAGATTTGGCGCCATTGATATTCTGAAAGAAGATAAGACCTGCGATGATGACTACACAATTGAGTATCTGCGTGCACATTGCGGTATATTTTGTCTGAATTCGGTTGCCGTAGCCCGCTACGACGCCCTCATCCGGACAAAATCTCCCACAAATTGTGACGCACATCTTGCGAAAAGCATTTTTCAAACACACTTTAGGGAGAATATAAGAATAAAGAAAATCGTAAATCTATAATTTTTTATTCGGTTACGATTGACTCGGATGAGGCTGAATAAAAATTGATATTTGTATGTATCCCGATTATACTGGGTATATCATGTTATATTTTAGGTTTGGAGGTTACATCGATGATACATGAAAAAATAGAAATCCATTTAAAAGACTCTGAGTTCACAGCAAACTTATTTACCTATTTTCTGGATAATTCTCCGGAGATAGACCCAGAGAGAAAGAGGCCGGTTGTATTGATCTGTCCAGGTGGCGGATATGCAATGACATCGGACAGAGAGGCAGAAGCACTGGCTGTTAAGTTTATGGCAATGGGGTATCATGCAGCAATTCTTCGTTACAGCGTTGCACCGGCACGTTTCCCGGAGGCACTTCTGCAGTTGGCTACAGCAGTTGCAATGCTTCGTGAGAATGCAGATAAATGGAATATTGATACTGAGAAAATTGTTGTCCAGGGTTCTTCCGCCGGTGGACATCTGGCAGCAAGCCTTGGTGTTTTCTGGAACAAACCGTTTGTGGCGGAAGCTCTGGAAATGGATGCTGAAAAATTCTGCCCTAATGGACTTATGCTCAGTTATCCGGTAATTACTTCCGGAGAAAAAGCACATCAGGGTTCTTTTGAGAGCGTTCTTGGAGAAGACTATGCAGATGAAGAGAAACTCAGATTCTTGTCACTGGAATTCAATGTAACCAAAGATACTCCACCGACGTTCATGTGGCACACTGCCCCGGATGACACCGTTCCGGTAGAGAATTCCCTGCTGTTTTTCCAGGCTCTTCATGCGCTGGACATTCCGGCAGAATTACATATCTATCCCGTAGGAGGTCACGGCTTGGGCCTTGCAACCGCTGAAACCTCCTGCCCCAATGGCTACGGCATCCAGGCAGAATGTGAAACCTGGGTACAGCTTGCCGGGGATTGGATGAAACATACATTTGAAGCGAAAGAAATAATGAAAGCACAGTGGGAATAAGGTGGTACAGACGAGAGGGAGTGCAAGAATAGCACTCCCTGTTTATCTTTTTTTACATATCAGCTGAGATATGAAAATTCACTCAATATCCAGTTCCGGCGGCTCATCCATAGTGTCGGAAACATATTTCCCGTTTTTCTTACGCTGCCGGACGCATTCAGTAAGCAGATACTCGATCTGGCCGTTGACGGAGCGGAAATCATCTTCTGCCCAGGCGGCAATCTGATCATAAAGCTTTGCAGAAAGCCTGAGCGGAATCTGTTTCTTTGGTCTGGTATCAGCCATTAGTACAGACTGCCGGAATTAACCACCGGCTGGGCATCGTGATTGCCACACAGTACAACGAGAAGATTAGAAACCATGGCCGCTTTCCGCTCCTCATCAAGCTCAACCACATTGTTCTCGTTCAATCGTTCCAGTGCCATTTCAACCATGCCAACAGCACCATCTACGATCATCTTTCTCGCATCAATAATAGCAGAAGCCTGCTGTCTCTGCAGCATAACAGCTGCAATCTCAGGAGCATAAGCCAGATAGGTGATGCGTGCCTCAATAATCTCAAGACCAGCCTCCGCAACCTTCTGCTGAATCTCATCCCGGATACGTCCGGCTACAATTTCGCTGGAACCACGCAGGCTGCCCTCATCTGCAACACCATCCCCTGTTGTATCCACATTCGGAGCTACATCATAAGGATAAATCCTTACAATATTGCGAAGAGCACTATCACACTGCAGGGAAAGATATTCCTTATAGTTATCGACATTAAAAACAGCCTTTGCAGTATCTGTCACACGCCATATAACCGCAATTCCGATTTCTACAGGATTACCCAGACAGTCATTGATCTTCTGACGGTTATTGTTCAGAGTCATGATCTTCAGGGAAATCTTTTTACTCACATAAGAGCTATTGGAAGATCCGCTGGTGCCTGCCGCAGCTAATGTCAAAACTGATTTGGCAGCATTACCGCCATCTACATCGCCGCTCTGATTTAATTTCGTCTTAGCTGCCGGATTCACTGCTGTACAAAAAGGATTTACCCAATAAAAGCCGTCATCCTTCAGTGTGCCCACATAATTACCAAACAAGGTAAGAACCAGAGCTTCCTGAGGCTTTAGTACCTTTAATCCAAGAAATGGAATCCATCCCAAAGATAACCAGATGAATCCGACCGCAGCCATTGGAATACAATGAAAGATGGAACCGATTATAGCAAGTGCTGTTGCTGCCGCATACAACAAAATGAAGAGAATCATCATTGCCATACCATTCTTCTTACTGCTTAAAACTTTTTCCTGCATAATAAACCTCCTGACTGGTATATGCATTGCTTTACCATAAAAATATGTATGAACTGGTTGATGTACAAATGATATCATTTTGATATCAAAATGTCAATGCTGAAGAATATTGGATGTGATAAAGAAGAACATTTAATGTGTAGAGGAAAATTTCAGTATAAAAATTCGTAATTCTCAGTTATAATTGAGCTAACACGTTCTGGAGTAATGAGAGATGAGGGTGA
>NZ_JBWLUT010000180.1:0-33447 GCF_056504575.1 Blautia sp. CGZ-1-C1 | reverse complement strand
TGACATCACAATATTCAACGCTATATCCTGATTGTCCACCAGAAAGATATAGGTCTGTGCTGTCCCTTCCGGATTGGTTTCCATATAATGCTTCAAAAACTTCTTGTTCAAACTTATCACTTCCTTTCAGGCAAAGAAAAAGACGCAAGCCATATTTTATGACTCACGCCTTACTTCGCTCACAATATTCTATTTTTATCAGTTACTGCCAGATTAGTTACTGGCAATCCTTATACATAAATCAATTCCTTGAGAATAATCTCCTCCGCAATCGCTCTGTGCTGATTGGCAGCTCTTACCCATGCCATCTGGTCTTTCTCCTTATCCGGCAGCGGTTCTTTTTCTTCCAACTGTTTCAGAATTACCTCCTCCCGTTCCCTCAGCTGCCTTGTCCACTTCCAGAAGATGCTCTCCAATGGTATCCTGTAAAAGCATCACCTGATACGTTGAATTTCGATGGTTTTTCAGATAATCTCTACGTAAGAATCCATATTTGCCAAGTTGCTCCATCTGCTCACCGGATTTATAGGTGAGATTCGGGATCAGGTATTCATTTACATTTGTATAAGTCAGTTTCATATTACTGTGACCTCTCTTTCGTTTAAACTTTTATCTGTAACAAAACCAGATGTTCATGTTACGTCATTGCTACAAATCTTTCTTTCCATATCATTTTGAATCCAACCCGGGCAGATTTTCTTCAAAATCATGGTGAAAGTGCTTCGTTTCTGTGTCGGAAAAATGAACGGAAACACTTGATTTTACTGACTTTCTTCAATGTAACCTTATTATAACGTCCTCCCCCCATCCCACCTCTTCATTGGGATACTCCTCGTACCCCGGTAATGGTCTGGCACCTCTTCGGAGATAGGCTTTTACTTTTTCCCCATAGAGGTAGGGATCGTTTCCATTTACAATCCCCCATTGCATTAACAATGCTGCGGCTCCGCTGACAAAGGGTGCTGCAAAGGAAGTCCCTGTTACTGTTCTATAACCGCCGCCGGGTACGGGAGCAACTATGTTTACTCCAGGTGCAACCAGATCCGGCTTCAGATATGGCAGCCTCCTGCTGCCCCTTCCGGAAAAATCCGCATAGGAGTCAACCAGCGAATCATATGCCCCAACTGCAATAATCCGCCGGGCAGTAGCGGGTATGGTCAAAGTTCCATATGCCCTTGGTTCATAAAACCCGGTTCCTCTGTTCAGGGTATTTCCACCTGGCAGCCACAGGTAATAATCTCCTCCCCTGACCTTTTTTCCACTTAGAATGATTTTCCAGTCTCCACTGTCCACATAAGTTTCCACAGGAAGGAAATCTATGTAGATTTCCTGTGTCAGATGATAGGGTCCAGGTTTTCCATAATAGATTAAAAGCTCTGTATTTCCCAGTTTGTACCTCTGAGGACCAAGCTTTTCATCTAAGGGGCCGATCCGGTTTCCGGATGGATTTTCAATATAAATACTCATCTCATCCTCATAAGCTTTCCATAACTGCACATTTAATGTTGGTTCCCTGCTGCTCACAGATAATTCTATCTGTCTGGTCTGTCCCTGTTTCAGGGTTCCGCCCTCATGCAGAGGCTGATTGCCATTGTTTCCTGTACCTGTACAGATAACCAGACGTCCCGTAGAAGAAACCATATCTATATATGTTTCAAGAAGGGAATCTCCCTTATGTGACCCATAGTTATTTCCAAAACTGATATTGATAACCATCGGCCGCCCCAGAAACAATGACTGACGCACCAAATAATCAATTCCCTGTATCAGTTCGGTTGTTCTTGGGAAAGAATTTTCTCTGGGAATCCCCATTTTTACCACTATCAGGTCACTCTCATAAGCTACTCCCTGATTGACTCCATCGGAAGCTCTCCCGTTTCCTGCCGCGATTCCCAGCACTGAGGTTCCATGTCCACTGTAATCCACAGATGGAACAAGGCGCCTGCCCTGGTTTTCTCCAAGTGCAAGCGCCTCATCTATTTCTTCTTTCGTATATTCTGTTCCTGTCACATATCCCTGCGGTGGTTTTCCCGGGATACTCTGGTCCCACAGCCGCAAAATCCTGCTACTCCCATCTGCATTTCTGAAATCCGGGTGAAAATAATCAACTCCGGAATCGACGATACCTATCAGAATTCCTTTTCCTGTCAGCCCGTCTCTGCCAGTCTGCACTGTTCGGATACAGCTGGCTCCTTTTGCCTGAAATAGTTCAAAATAGAGTCGTTTTGGTTTTTCTATAAATTCTACCTGTACACGGTCTGAATAAGCATCAATTTCCGATTCCGGCAAAGTTACAACAGCATAGCCGCCAAGCAATGGCACTACCTGAATCCCGTTGCCAGCCAGCCCACTCTCCGGACCACTGTATTTTACAATAATGTCCCACTGCCTCGAAGTCATATCATATCCTATATTCAGGTTCTCAGATTTCCTGCGTTCCTCTGGTGTCGCATCCATAGCCAGATTTAAGAGATTATCTATTTTCTGATCTGCCATAAACATTTCCTTCCGCTTCAAACCTGTTATACATTTAATCATACAGCCTGAAACCGCATAGTTCTTATTTACTATATTCCTCTATCACACAATTATGTTCCTTTGTTTTCTTATCATAATTCACACCAACAAGAAGAATATTTCCTTTATATTCTTCCAGACTGGCGCAATACTCTTTTTTCCCGATCTGCGCAATTGCTCCCTCTGCACTCTGATTCCACTTTAATTCAACTACCAGCGCAGGTTTTTCCTGAAATTTTCTTCGCGGGATAAAAACAAGATCCGCAAATCCTTTTCCACCAGCCATTTCTCTGTGAACTGTGTAGAAATTTCTTGCTGCATACAAGGCGAGCGATATCGTATAACTTAACGCATTCTCATCATTGTACTGTATATGAGATGTCTCGAAATGTGCCTGTCTGATCCCTTCCGCTACCTGCGCAGGTCTTCTCTGCCAGATTGCATTGAGTGTATCTGCAGAATTCTTCAAAGCCTTTGAAACTTCTCCCCAGTCAGATGCCGCAACACTGTTCACATATTCTGTACGTACTTCACTGTTGGGTATTTTTACAATTTTGTTGTCATAATCATAAGCAAGATACCCCAAATGAATTAATAAAGTAAGAACATCATCTTCTGTACGAAATGTTGCCATATCATTTGCAAAGCTTCCTGTATTTACCGGAACGCTTTCTCCTGCGATCATACTTAGAACATCATCTTTTAAGCCTTCAAAATTCATGTCAATGTATACTTGTAAAGCTTCAAATGTCTCTGTCTGGTTCCAGTAATTCCCTATTTTTCTAAACCTCATGCAGCTCACCACAGAGCGTGGACTGTAAATAGACAAAGCTTTCTCAAAAGAATATCCGTCATACCAACTTTTCACTTCCTGCATATCCATGTTGTATGTTTTACATAGATTCCTTACTTCTTCCTCTGTAAATCCTACATACTCCGCAAGTGGTCCCGGATCGATCATCGAAAATTCATCAAACATATTCAATGCAGAATGTGTTCCATATTTCTTAATCGGAAGAATCCCAGTCATATATACAAGGGCAAGATAGCCTTTATCTTTCAGTAAATCTCTTAAAAAATCCAGATACTTTTCCTGTGCTTCTCGGTCTGTTTTATATTCTCTGAAAATGCAATCCCATTCATCAATAACTACGACAAACTGCCTCTTTGTTTTATTATAAACATCCTGCATAGTTCTCATCAGATTGGTCTCATCAAAATATCGAAAATCCGGATACTTTTCCAACAGATCCCAGATCACACTTTTCCTAATCAGCGCAATCATTTCTTCTACTGTATCGCTCTGGCTTAAAAATTCCTGCATATTGAGAAATATCGTATCATATTTGTTTAAATATTTTTTAAAACTCTCACATGATGCAATTTTGAATCTTGAAAAGAGTTCTTTTGAATCAGCCTCGCAATTGTAATAGGCAGCGATCATGTTAGCTGTAATAGATTTTCCAAAACGGCGTGGACGGCTAATGCAAATATACTTTTGTGTTGTCTGAGCAATCGAATTCAGATATTCTAAAAGCTCTGTTTTATCTACGTATATGCTGGAATTTACTACTTCCATGAAATTATTTATATCTGGATTTAAATAATTTCCCATTCCGATTTCACCTCCGCATTTATTTTGATTTTCCTTTGCTTCTTATTATAAGGCATAAATCAAAGACAGGCAATATTTGTCTTACTTATCCCCATCTGTTCTGGCATCGGCAATGATTGCGCCCCGAAAATATTAATTAATTGCCATAAAAAATATACAACTTTTTACAGCATCATAATAATTCCAAGAAACAGACTGTTGCCTGCTACCTTTGCGGCCTGTTTACTGTTTCCCTGTCCCAGTGTTCTGGCAAGAAGTGCATTTGTTCCTACTCCTGTTCCAATTCCCACTGCAACCATAAGCATCTGTACCGGGAAAATTAAAATTTTACACAAATTTTTCATTAGCGCGCATGTGTATTTTACAAAGCATTCCTATAATAGGAGATAAAGAAATGAGAAATAAAATAATATATAAGCTTACATTGTTACTATATGTCAACTGGATATTGATACTCCCAAAAGGAGATTTCCAATCTGACCAAGCATTACATCACAGATATAAGAAAAGAGGAATGATTATGTATCAGACATTATGGAATTCTATTAATCATCAGGTAAAAAAGTCACATGCTTCTGCCGCTTTTCTGGCAGTTTCACTTATTGAATGGACAACACTCGGACTTCTGGCAGGATTTTTCATCTCTATAATTGGCGGAATGTCTGCTATTACCAAACTGACTGTTATCCTTTGTGCCGGTGGATATACCGGACTGATTTTTGGTTTCTTTGGCGGAATTTTATATCTGTACAGAACAGATTCCCGCCATTCCTCAGCAGAATCTTCTCCCTCTGCTACCGTCAGACTCTCTCTTAAGAGTAAAACAGCTGCCTGATTTATATCAGACAGCTGTTTTATTTTTCTACAAAATGGATTCTCGTCTCATCAAAACGATTCTCCATCTGTGCAATACCGATCCACACACCGCCAAATCCCAGTGCATCTGTTTCCAATCAAATGTATTACTTCTTAATTTTTTCTATCATACACTGATGTTCTTTATCTTTTTTCGAATAATTAATACCTACCAGAAGAATGTTTCCAGCATATTACGCTGAGACTTTTTTATCTTTGCAATCAGATACAAAAACGCTATCACAACCATTTTAAGAAAGTCAATCGAATATTCTCAATTGAAGCAGGGGACTTACTTGTATCACCCCAATGCCACATCAAGCACCATCATCAGTGAAAATCCTACTGCGAAGAAAATCGTTCCAATATTGGAATGTTCCCCTGCTGACATTTCGGGGATAAGTTCTTCTACTACTACGTAGAACATTGCTCCCGCTGCAAAGCTGAGCAGATATGGTAACGCCGGAACAATAAGTCCTGCCGCCAGGATCGTAAGTACCGCACCGATTGGTTCTACGATTCCGGATAACACACCACCTGCAAACGCTCTGCCTTTTCCCATTCCTTCCGAGCGCAATGGCATGGAAATAATCGCGCCTTCCGGGAAATTCTGAATAGCGATTCCAATAGAGAGCACCATGGCCCCCATCACGGTAATCTTCGTATTTCCGGTCAGATATCCGGCATAGACCACTCCTACTGCCATTCCTTCCGGAATATTGTGTAAAGTTACAGCCAGAACCAGCATAGTAGTTCTCTGAAGTCTGCTCTTTGGACCTTCTGCCTTGTCACTGTTCTGGTGAAGGTGCGGGATCATGTGATCCAGCAAGAGCAAAAAGAGCACTCCAATCCAGAATCCCACTGCTGCCGGGATAAAAGAAAACTTTCCCATGTCTGCAGACTGCTCGATTGATGGAATCAGCAGACTCCACACTGAAGCTGCCACCATGACCCCGGCCGCAAAGCCGGTAAGTGCTCTCTGTACTTGTTCATTCAGATTCCTTTTCATAAAAAATACGCAGGCTGCTCCTGCTGAAGTTCCGATAAAAGGAATCAGGATTCCGTAAAATACATTTATATTCATCTGTCTACTCCTCCTATTCTATTTGTATGCCTAAGATAAGTAATTGTTCCTATTCTCCACCAATCATACAAATAACTCTGATTTGGTTAAATAATAGTGGATGAAAAATCCAGTTTGTTTGTTAGTTAGTTTAGTCTAACTCATGTAAGTATATCAGATTTTCTTCCAAATAAAAAGAGCATACAGAACTTTTTTCAAATTCTATATGCCCAAATTTAACCGAATCAAGTAAGTCCCCTGCGGGGGTTGCGAAGAGCAATAAGCAGTTAAAGAATAGACTGCGGGCAGCCGGACTATTTCTTTTCGTAAACTTTGTTTACGCTCATTCATTGTTTTTGCTCCTGTTTCAGATAAACTGCAGCACCCAGTATACAAACGGTAAAGTCACGATTGAACAGACTGTCGTCACCAGGATTCCACCCATGGCATAGTCGCCGTCTGTGCCGTATGTATTTGCCATCATAACTACAGATGACATTACCGGCATAGCGGATGTGAGTGTCATGGTCATACGTATTTCTGCCGATATTGGAAGTAACCCCAGTATCAGATAAAACAGCACCGGAAAAATCAGCATTTTGATTGCGACGATTCCATAATAGTCCAGTTTGCAAATATATTTTTTTACATCCATACATGCAAAGACTCCGCCAAGATAAATCATTGCCAGAGGTGTTGCTGTTGCTCCGATTTTTGAGAATGCTGTGTTCAGAATCTCTGGTAATGTAAGGCCTGTAAGAATGCAGAATAATGCCAATACGATTGCAACTGTTACCGGGTTAATCAGCTTTTTAAAGTCAAATGTAGAATGCTTTACGGCACCAACATTTTTTCCACATTGTGATGAATTTTTTGAAGTATTTTCCACTGTATCCTCTGCCTTCGAGGTTAGCCTTACCCCGACTGTCCACAGCATCAGCTGGTCTATCATGGTAAATACCGAGATATACAGCATTCCTCTTTCCGGAAAGATACTTGTGACAATGGGAATTCCCATAAATCCAATATTTCCAAATGCACTCATTGCAGAATAAAGCTGCTGGTGATCACCTTGCAGGTGCAGTATTTTTCCCGAAAGAAAGCTGAGTCCAAACAGACAGATATACATAAAGAATGCGATTCCGAGAATCGGCAGGGAGTGGAAAAGCATTTGCTTATCCACTCCATTTACCGTATTTGTAAAAATCATGACCGGCAGTGCCAGTTTGATCACAAGTCTGGAAACGACTTCCATATTTTCCCGGTTCAGCACATGTGTCTGGATCAGAATGATGCCTGCCAGAATGTAGATGACAAACATTCCGATCTGATTAAGAAGAATATTTAATGTACTCATAAGTCAATTCTCCGGAGTGTTTTTGCCTGTCTTGATTTTTAATTTTTCAATATCATGTATCTGTCCCATTGTTGCTATTTCCTTTCTTCTGCATTCGCATTATTTATTTTTCATAAAGGATTCTTCCTTCATTTTTTATAACTTCTACTAACTTTTTTATTTCTATTCTGTCTGTTTTATCTTACCATATTATCATGCCTTTTTTAAGTCTCTCCAACAATTTCGAGGATTGTTTTTCTGTGCTCAGGCATGAAAAACAGCCGCAGATTCTTCATCATACGGCTGATCTTTTCTATTTAATATTCTATCTGTTGTCTGTTTTTATTTCTCAATCCCCTTTAAGAACCACACGGATTCTCTTGTAGATCAGAAATACAATCAGGGATGTCAGTGCATATTTAAATAAGTTGAATGGGAAGATGATCAGTGCTGCAAATGAAAGCAGACTGTTTACAGAGCTGTGTACTGCGCCACCCATTTCGATGAATGCTTCGATTGGCATTCCAAAAGCTTTTCCATAAGCCGGAAGTAAAACAAATGCATTAATAAAGCATGCAACTATTGCTGTCAGAACTGTTCCGACCGCCATTCCTACAACTGCGTGTTTTCTGCTCTTGACGGATTTGTAGCGGTAGATTAATCCTGCCGGAACTGCGAATGTACATCCGAAGATGAAGTTTGCCACGTCACCGACTCCTGCTGTCATAGATCCCTTTGTTACAAGATGCACCAGAATCTTCACCAGCTCGATCAGAACACCTGCAATCGGTCCCATTGCGAAAGAGCCAACCAGTACAGGGATCTCAGAGAAATCCAACTGATAAAATGTCGGTGCCAGGAACGGAAGCGGAAACTCCAGATTCATCAGAATTCCTGCGATAGCGCCAAGCATGGCTATCTGTGTGATAGTCCTTGTCTTACTCCTTGCCATTGCGTTTCCATTTCTTAATACCTGTTCACTCATACTGTTTCTCTCCTTTGAAATTATTCTTTATGGATATAAATTTTTATTCGCTGCATATCCTGTTTAAAAGAAAATTCCACAAGCTTCTTTACATGGCAAAACTGTCATATCTCATAGAAAATTTCACCACATAAAAAACCCTGGATAAATCATCCAGGGTAATGAGCACGTATGGTAAAAATATCGCGTGTTCTTCTCTCATCCAGACTATACTGTCGGTTCTGGAGTTTCACCAGATCAGCCGCCTAAGCTAAGCGGGTCGCGGACTATAACCGCCGGTAGGGAATCTCAGCTAATGCTGATCACCACAACCCCGAAGAATTTTCTTTTATCTGCGTTTGATTATACTACATAAGTATATTCATTTCAATACAATTTTCAGATTTTTTACCGGAGTGTACATTGTAAGAAGGAGTCGTATTGTCCGTTGGAATCTCATCGGGTGCAAACAGTTCTATTTTATTATCGAATTCTGTATAATTCTCATTTGCGCCAAGTTCTCTTGATTCTATCAAAGTTTCTGTAATGTTCTCTCCACTCTTTGTAATTCTAAGTCATGCACCACCAGTTCAACTGGTGGTTTGATTATTTTCTTTTTCTCCCTTTTCTATTATAACTTTATTTTCTACTTGTTTTATTCACTGACAGTGTATATTTATCTTTCCCGCAAAAAAGCAGGAACTGTACTCAACAGTCCTGCTTTTTCATCATCAGAGAAATAGTTTTCCCCTTATGCAGTAATATTCTTTCTCATATGAATCCTCTCTGCAATCTTATCCACCACTTTATTGCAGATCACCGTATAAGCCGCGCCAAACACATTCGCGCCAATACGAAGTGCCACTGCCGCAGGCATTCCGAAAAGTCCTGCTGCAATAGAGAGTGCTCCGAAAGTGTTAAATGCAGTCTGCCATGCATATCCTGCGGAATATCCGACTCCGATTCCACCAATCATTCCGATATACGGATACATGGATTCCGGAAGTACCAGATACAGTACAATAAAGAGCAAACATCCTACAATATTGAACAGCCCTCTGTTTCCGGCTCTGGAAGCACAGTCTTCTGTAAATGGCAGGCATACGGACATGCAGGCGATTCCTGCCCACATGGCTCTCGGCAGTCCCAGAAGATTCATAAATAACATAGCACTGGACACAATCAGTGTCAGTTTCAGATACCATCTGCTTCTTGCTGAGCGGATGTCAAACTCACGAAACAGGTCAAGGAAAGTTCTTCTATATGGTCTGTTCTTCTGATTTTTGTAAAAAATCACCATGCAGATCAGCATTCCTATGAAAAGTCCTGCGATGCGTAACGCATATTCCTGCCCGGTCACATCATATCCCAGAAGGAGTAAATAGCCCAGTACAAATGTAGAATGATTATACATAATCACATTGTGGCATCCAAGAATCATCAGAAGCAGAATGCAGACCACATTGACAAGAAATGCGGCAAATGGATGTGGTGCTGCCATATTTGCCAGTCTTGGCCCCGCCATAAGAATTCCAAAGATTCCTGCAATGGAAATCAACCCATGTGTTGTCCTGATTCCGAAGTCCGCCTGTCGCAATACGAGAACCGCCAGCAGAACTGTAACCCCGACTACACTGTTATTGCTTCCTGTGAGTTTACTGTACAGGCTCACCACCGCAACACAGAACGCCATGACCAGATATACTTTGAAGTTATAAATTAATATGTGACGTCTTTTTTCTTTTGGATCCGTTGTGTTCTTAATAAGCTGCTTAGAACCAACGGAACTCAACTGTAGTTCCTGATAAAATGTCATTTCCAAGTCGTCTCCTTTTTTGTAAAATCACGTAAAAATCCAGCGTTTTCACAGAATAACAAAACGCCAAATGATTACGTATCTACTATGAATTTTGAAATAGTAACGAGCACTATACCGCAATTTTCCAAAAACGTCAAGAGTCATTTCTCGCACTCCATAAATTTTTTTACTCACTCAAAAGAGGTATTATTCCATACACCGTTCACATTATGTATCATTAATTACCACTTAATACAATCCCATGATCGCCAGCAATGCCGTGATCACTACAAGGCTGCAAAGAATCGTCACGCTGTTCGCACAGCTTGCCATTCCTTCATCTCCTCCACACATTCCTGTGTAGGCAGGTGCAACTGCACTCATAGGAGCAAAGCACAGTAAAACAAGGGTCTGTCTGATTACCAGATCAAATGGTAATACAAAGAAGAAAAATACTGCACAGACTGCCGCAAAAATGTGTCGGATCACTACCAGTTTAACGATCTCACCCATATATTCTTTGATCAATTACCTCAATCCTTCCCAGACGGCAAATGCTGTGTTAAGCGCTTTAAAGGGCGGGCTGGTGGATGTGCTGATCCTGGACTCCAATCTTGCTGAAGCACTGCTGAAACTTAGTGAAGACATGCCTTCACAGGAGTAATACATACAAAATACCCTTTCGTCATATTATACGAAAGGGTATTTTTTCAGACTATTCTATTTTCTGTAAAGTACAAATGCCTCATATGGATTCAGGATGATTTTCCTGTCAAATACTTTTCTTCCCATATTCGTAATCAGGCACTGAGCTCCTTCTGTGAATGTTTCCGGAAGTTCCATTTCCGCTTCCTGTGCACTGAAATTACATACTGTGAGCAGCTTCTCTGATTCAAGCTTTCTTATGTAAGCAAAGATCTGGTCATGATCACGGTACAGAGCCTCAAATTCTCCGTATACGATGATATCCATTTCTTTACGCAGACGGATCAGTTTCTGATAATAATGGAAAACAGAGTCCGGATCTTTTAACTGATCTGCCGCATTGATCTGCTGGTAATTTGGGTTTACCTTAATCCATGGTTTCCCTGTAGTGAAACCTGCACCTGCGGAAGTATCCCACTGCATTGGTGTTCTGGCATTATCGCGGCTTCTGAGCATCAAACATTTCATCATATACTCCGGTGTCAGTCTGCCTGTCTCTGTCAGCTCAGTGAAATAATGAAGGCTCTCGATATCACGGTAGTCCTCCAGCTTATCAAAATAAACATTAGTCATTCCAAGCTCTTCACCCTGATAAACATAAGGGGTTCCCTGCATCATATGAAGGCAGGTCGCCAGCATCTTGGCTGAAATATCGCGGTAAGCAGGATTGTCATTTCCGAATCTGGATACACTTCTTGGCTGATCATGGTTTCCAAGGAAAAGGCTGTTCCATGCTTTTCCTGCCAGTTCTTCCTGCCATTTGATCATGATCTTCTTGAACTCTTTGAAATCATACCGTTCTGTGGTCCATTTGCCATAATCACCACCACCGATTTCTACATGCTCAAACTGGAATACCATATTCAGTTCTTCTCTGTCATCACCTGCGTATTTCTGTGCTTCCTCAATGGTAACTCCTGAGGTTTCCCCCACAGTCATCACATCATATTTGGAAAGAACTTCCTGATTCATTTCATGCAGGAATTCGTGGATTCTTGGACCATGAACACTATACGGACCGAAATCACCATACAATCCGTTATTCATCTCTCCGTCAGGAAATTTCTGATCTTTGGAAATCATGCTGATAACGTCCATACGGAAACCATCGATTCCCTTTTCACACCAGAAGTTCATCATATCATAAACTTCCCGGCGAACCTTCTCGTTCTCCCAGTTCAGATCCGGCTGTTTCTTGGAGAACAGATGAAGATAGTACATATCTGTCTGTGCGTCATATTCCCAGGCTGAACCTCCGAATACTCCGCCCCAGTTATTTGGTTCCTTACCATTCACCGGATTTCTCCAGATATAATAGTCACGGTAAGGATTATCTTTGGATTTACGACTCTCGACGAACCAGGAATGCTCATCGGAAGTATGGTTTACAACCAGATCCATGAGAATCTTGATTCCTCTTTTGTGCGCTTCTGCAAGGAGAGTTTCATAATCCTCCATGGTTCCGTAATCTTTGTATATCTTTCTGTAATCAGAAATATCATAGCCGTTATCATCCTGAGGAGACTCCAGCATAGGAGAAATCCAGAGAACATTCACACCTAACTCTTTCAAATAGTCAAGCTTCTCAATAATTCCTCTGATATCTCCGATTCCGTCTCCATTACTGTCTTTAAAGCTTTTGGGGTAGATCTGGTAAACAACACTTTCTTTCCACCAGGTTTTCTTCATAAACGTAAGCCTCCTGTTTGCATTTCTCAAGTTTATTGATGTGTTACTTTACTGCACCGGCAACAACACCGTTCATGATCCATTTCTGACAGAAGATATATACGATCAGTACAGGTGCCAGTACGAGCAGATAAGAGGCAAATGCCAGATTATAGTCTACAGAGAACTGGCTCTTGAATACATACTGTGCAAGCTGTAAGGTCTGCTGGCTCTCATCACTTAAGAGTACCAGTGGCATACTGAAGTCGTTCCATGTCCACATAAAGGAAAGGATTGCTACTGTTGCTGTAGTTGGTTTTAATACCGGGAAAATGACCCGGCTGAAAATCTGGATGGGGTTGGCACCATCGATCATTGCTGCTTCATCCAGTGCTTCCGGTATCGCCTTGATCGCACCTGTATAAAGGAAAGTGTTCATAGGCAGACCGAAGATAATGTACAAAAAAGTAATACCGTAAATATTATCCAGATGGAAGGCATTCGCCTGTACAACCAATGGAAGCATGATTACCTGGAATGGGATAAACATAGCACTGATAAAGTAATAGTACATAATAGAAAAGAATTTACTCTTTTTCCTGTTTCTGGTTATTGCATATGCTGCAAAAGAATTTGTGATCAATGTAAAGAACAGGTTGATCACTGTAATAAATGCAGTGTTAAAAAATTTCTGTGGAAAATTTGTCATCACCCAGGCATCTACGAAGTTCTGCAGACGCAGCTTTTTGGGTAATGCCAGTATGTTATTCATGTCAGACGGATCCTTGATTGCGATCATCAGTGCCATATACAGAGGCAAAAGAATAATCAGCACAATTCCTATAATAAGAAGAATCGTTACAGGCCAGTTGTAACGTTCTTTTACCTTCGCTACACCCTGTTTCATCCTAACTTCTCCTCTCTCTTCTCAAGTATACGCAGCTGTAACACAGAGATTAGCACAACTACAATGAAAAGCACAACTGCATTAGCTGACTGGTAGGCGAACTGTCCTCCGCCGAATCCCTTCTTATAGATCAGGACTGCAATGGAAGTAGTTGCTGTTCCGGGTCCACCATCTGTCATGGCCATGATCTGATCGTAAACCATCAGGTAACCTTTGGCCGAGAGCACCATATTAATGGTAAAGGACGGTGCCAGAAGAGGGAAAGTGATCTTGCTGAACCGCTTGAATCCTGTAGCTCCGTCCAGGTCAGCAGCTTCATATACATCTGTATCAATAGACTGGAGTCCTGCAATATAGATCAGTGTATTGAATGCACATCCGATCCACAGAGATACTGCAATGATTCCCCACATCGCATTGTTAGTACCCAGAATATTCACACTGAGAGCCTTGATTCCCAGAGCTTTTCCAAGCTCCGGAACCAGGTTTGCAAAAATATAGTTGAAGATAAATCCCACGATCAGACTTCCCAGCATATACGGCAGGAAATAAAATGCTTTAATGGTATTTTTGAATTTAATCTTTGCATTTAATGCGCATGCGAGCACAAGGCTGATCACATTAACCAGGATCGTAGTGATCACAGCAAATTTAAAGGTGAAAATGTAGGCATTTCCTGTATCTGCATCTACAAACATATGCAGGTAATTACGCAGCCCTACGAAATTCCAGTCTCCATATCCTCTCCAGTCAGTAAAGCTGTAGAATACACCTTTCAGGAAAGGAATTGTATGGAAGATGAAAAATAATACTGCAAGAATACCAACATAAATATAGTAAACTTTATTGACAGCAGGTCTTTTACGATTCGCTGCTTTCTTCATAGGCTCATCCCCTCACTTAATCTACATTCGCAACATCATATTTTTCGTCACACTGTTTCAGGAACTGTTCGATGTTTTCCTTATCATCCATTCCATTTGCACGATTTAAACTAAGTTCAGTAAGCAGTACAGACATATTAAATCCTGATGGGTAGTAGTGGTCTTCGAAGTTGGCAACTTTACCATTGCTGATGTCTTCCTGTACACCTGATACTGCTTCATCACTCTGCTCTACACCCTTTAATGCGGAGAATGAGAACTGCTCATCAATATAAGTCTGTACATTTTCTTTTTCCATCATAAAGGAAACGAAATCTTTAGCTGCATCTACATTGGAACTGCTCTTGCTTACGCCCAGAAGCACATCTACACCTGAGGTAACCTTATTCTGGGATTCATCATTGGAAGACGGAATTGCAAACATGTTTATTTTTACATCCGGGTTAGCATTACGGTACTGGCTGATTGCCCAGTTTCCATTGATGATCATTACAGCGTCACCGTTGGCAAATTTCTTGTTTCCGTCATCATAGCTAAGTCCCATGAAATCATCCTGTGCATAATCAAGAAGTGTCAGATATTTCTCTGTAATCTCCTCATGAGTTCCCACAAATGTTGTCTTGCCTGCTTTGCGGTCATCTGCGAAGCTCTCCGGTGCAAGGTCTGCTGCTATGGAATTCCATGGTGCATTTGCTGTCCATGCATCTTTATAAGTCATCAGTAATGGCTGCTCGCCTGCATCCTTGATTTTCTGAAGAAGATCTATAAACTCATCCCAGGTCTTCGGAACTTCCAGTCCAAGCTCATCGAATTTCTCTGTATTGTAGATGACACCGGAAGCATTTGTAGCAAATGGAACACCATATATTGTCTCTTCTTTGTCCTTATTTACATCGTAAACCATGTCAATATAGGCTTCCTGTACATCCTTGATATAATCCTGATCACCCAGGTCAAGCAGCATACCTGCACCCTCAACCTCAGTGTAGTTGTTATCGCCACCCATTGCTACGATATCAGGCATATCATTCTTTGCCATTCTGGTCTTTAATACAGTTCCTGCATCCGGCGGAGCAGTAACCTTTACTGTCACATCGTCATGGCTTTCATTATATTTGTCTACCAGTTTCTGAATTGTATCCTTGTTCTCAGGTTTTGTGGAAAAAAGTTCCAGTTCTGTTTTACCTGAGCTTTTCGCTGAGGAACCTGCGTCAGACGAACCGCCGCATCCTGTTAATGTGCCGGCAAGCAAAGTACCAATTACCAATGTGCTTATTATTTTTTTATACATTTTTTCTCCTCCATAATTTAATTTTCTTTTTATTTCATTAACTACGAAGGCTGCGCAACCTCTATTTTCCCTTGGTGACTTTATCATAACGCAGTCTGTCTGTAAAAATCAACAGGTTTCTCGGGAAACTTAAATTTCACACAAAATTCACAATCAATTTTTGTGCATATCATACAATAATCAGTATGTTTTTACACTGTTAACCCAACCGGATAAGTTCTGTAAATTGTAAAAAAGAGCCTGCTATTCTTTCACAGACTCTCTTTTTATCAGCCGCACCGGGCTCTTGATATTCATTTCTTTTAAAGTTTCTCCCTCTATCATCCGGTGCAGACGGCGCAGGGAGATTACGCCCTTCTGGTGGATATCCTGATGAACCGTAGTCAGCCTGGGACGGACAAACTCCGCATAAATACTGTCATCATAACCTACTATGGAAATCTGATCCGGAACCTTAATCCCATGATCAAAGAAATAGTTCATAGCCTCAATCGCTCCGTAATCCGAAGAAAACGCCAGTGCCTTTACTTCAAGGAAACGGGGAAGCAGCTCTTCATACCTGCTGAGGCGCTGTCTCTTCTCCCCCGGAACTACGATCAGACGGGATTTGCTGCAGAAACCGCCCTGCTTTTCCATAGCCTGTTTGAATCCGTTCCATCTGCGGGAATCACTGTCCTTATCTGTCTCTGCGATAAACAATGCCCTGTGGTATCCACAGGAATACAGGTATTCTCCAACCTGATATCCACCGGAATAATCGTCAATTCCTACATTCTGGAAGGTGTATTCCCCTTCCGGATATGCATCGATCAATATCATCTTCTTGTTCAGTTTTCTGGACAGCTGTCTGTATCGTTCCTCATCGTATCCCAGAATGATCAGACCCTCAACATTCCACCTGGAAGCCATATCTACTACATCTTCAATTTTTTCTCCGCCGATAAGCATGACGAAATAACCTTTCCGTTCTGCTTCTGTCTGTATGGTTCCGATCAGCTCTCCCACAAAGGAATCCTGCAGAGACTGCATTCCATGGGCAGTGGCAAATCCAAGAACTACTCCGATGATTCTGGAGCCATGACCTGACAACATCACAGATCCCATATGTGGAACATAATTCTGTTCTTTCAGAATACGGGTAATCTTATCTATGGTTTCCTGAGACACTCTCTTGGTATTTCCATTGATTACATTGGAAACCGTAGTCCGGCTCACCCCCGCCATATCTGCAATATCCTGAAGTCTGATCATTTTAACGCCTCCTGCTTTACGATATTTTATAGATTCATACAATCGTGTTAAAGACATCCTTTTCTATAAAATGTTTATACCATATATATGTTTTTAAGTAAACTTCCGTTCTTATATTATTATAAAAACGCAGGCATAGCGAGCTACGCTGAGGCTTTTATACCCGTGCAATCGGATTCGCAGACAAGCGAATGGTATAGTTATTTCCCAGATTGAAACAAAATTGCGCGTCTGACTCTCATCATTGGAAAATAACGAGAATGCGACGCGCAGTTATTCAAAGGATGAACTGAATGATACTTTTATTCTTCATCCGCATGATAAATCCCAACATATCCCTGCGGTTCTACTCTGACAATCTGTTCGACTTCCTCTGTTTTCTCCGGGAAGTCCGCTTCTGTATGAAATCTCACACAGGTTCCGCAGGAGGAGCTTAAATCTCTTGGGACCGGCATGACTTCTGCACTCAGATTCATTGCCTGGCAGTTTCTTCGAAACTGGATAGCTCCATAATGGGAATAGAAGGTTGCTATATATGTGATCATTTTTTAAGTTTCAGCAGGATATCATCTCCCTGCTCTGTTGCCTGTACCTGATATCCCTGATGTGTTGCAAATCTGGATACATTCTCTTTTGCAACTACATTATCAACCAGAATCTCATATTCTTTGTCTCCGGATTCCATTGCATTCTTTGCACGGATCACTGGTTCCGGACAGGATAAACCTCTTGCATCTACTTTCTTCATTCGTCTCTCTCCTTTTAGAGTGTGTCTAAAAAAATACTTTCCGCAAAATGAGCGTATTAATTGCGGAAATAATGTCTGCATTCCGACAATCAGGCTTCTTCTTTTCTCATGGAGTTCACTGCTGCGATTACTGCAACTACCACAATCCCAATAATAACTGCAATTTTTCCATTTGCTGTAGGACCTTCACCGGAAGATGCCAGTCCGAAGTTATGGGCAAAAGCAGCACCTGCCATCAGACCGAGAACAGTCACAGCAGAGTCTGTATTTCCCTCGCCTGCAAGGATCAGCTGACGAAGCGGGCATCCACCGAGGAGAATACATCCAAAGCCTGCCAGATACATGCCAAGTGCGTTCCACAGTCCATCTGTGTGTGCAATCGGCTGTCCCGCAAATCCCGGATTGAAATAGGATGTTCCTGTAACTGCACCGAGGATCAGATTCATTACCAATGCTGTCACAAGAATTGCAACAAAGCCGAACAGTAATTTGTATTCTTTGAAAAGTACCGCATCACGGATACCGCCGACCATACACAGACGTGTTCTCTGAGCCAGGATACCAACAATGATTCCTGCTGCCAGTGCGATAATGATTGCAGCATGTTTTGCTCCAGGTCCGCCTTCCGGCTCTGTGAAATGGATAAATGCAGGTGCAGCTGTCAGTAACAGAAGCATCACGATCTGGAATGCAGGATAAATACCACCTTCCAGCTTCGGCATCTTATAAGAACGTTTCAGTGTGTAACCTTTCTTCAGGAAAACAGTTCCTGTAAGAATACCGGCTACAAATCCAACAAGTCCAAACAGAGCATTTCCGTCTCCGCCTGCCAGACGCAGAATCATACGGAAAGGACATCCAAGAAACATCAGACATCCGATCATAACAAATGCGCCAAGTGTAAATCTGGTCACAGGTGCAGAGCCGCCTCTTGGACGAAATTCTTTCTTAGCAAGTGAAATGATACATGCTCCAAGTACCAGACCAATAATCTCCGGGCGGATATACTGAACTGCTGCCGCTGAATGAAGTCCCAGCGCACCTGTGGTATCTCTCAGGAAACAGGCAATACAGAAGCCCATATTTGCCGGATTTCCAAAAAACACCAGAATTGCAGCGATCAGACCGATCACGCCTCCTGCCAGAACTATGGTTCCCTTTTCGTTTTTCATTTATTTCTTTCCTCCTTTTGCATTATGTACTCTCAGCGTCTTTATTGCACTTGCTTTTGTGAGAGTACATCACTGACTTTTTTTATTGTCAGCACAATTTCTTTGTATCTATTTTATCATTTTTATGCTGAAATCACTAATTCATTATAGCCGTATTTTATAGTTATTTATAGAAATCATTTATAAGTTGTGCTATACTATAATGATGTTAGGGACAAAAGATATTTTGCCCCTAACCTGATATCTACGAATTGCTCCGCTGCAAAGCAGCTCCTGCAATTCTCATATAATCTTTAATTATATAAAAATCGGGGGATTTGTTACTATGAATAAAATATATCTGGATCAGGCAAGTACGTCTTTTCCCAAGGCGCCATCTGTAGCACAGACAGTTTATGATTATCTGTCAGGCTCTGCTGTGAATGTTAACCGGGGAGGATACCGGGCAGCTTATTCTGTGGAGGAGCAGATTTTTGAGACAAGAGAACAGCTTCTGAAGCTCTTTCACTTTACTTCCGGAAAGGGTAAGAATGTTATTTTTACAGAAAATATCACTGCCAGTCTGAATGTTCTTCTGAAAGGACTTCTGAAACCCGGCGATCATGTACTTGTAACTGCTATGGAGCATAATGCAGTGATGCGTCCTCTTGTACAGCTGGAGAAACATGGAATTTCTTTTGACAGGATCCCATGCGCTTCTGACGGCAGTCTTCTGCTTGATAAAGCGGCTGCACTCCTTCGTCCTGAGACTAAGCTTGTGGTCTGTCTTCATGCTTCCAATGTATGCGGAACTGTCATGCCTGCACAAGAAATCGGAAATTTCTGCAGGGAACATGGGCTTCTTTTTATTCTGGACACTGCACAGACAGCAGGAACCATTGATATTGATATGGAGAAATATCACATAGACGCACTGGCATTTACAGGTCACAAGGGACTCAGAGGGCCACAGGGAACAGGTGGCTTTCTGATCCGCAATAAACTGGCAGCGCAGATCGAGCCTCTTATCAGCGGCGGAACAGGAAGCGCCTCTCATTCTGAGGAAGTACCGGCATTTCTTCCGGATCGTTTCGAACCCGGAACTCCCAATATCCCGGGGATTCTGGGACTTCATGCCGCACTCTGTGATCTGGAGAAACAGTCCATGGAAGAAATCCGCCAACATGAATTAATGCTGACACAATACTTTATAGATGGTATCCTGAATTTGGATCCTGAAGAAAAATTCCTGCGTATTATCGGTAAAAAAAATATTGAAAACCGTTGTGCAGTTGTATCCGTCCAGACCTTACATATGGACATGGCTCAGGCCGCCTTTGAACTGGACAGTACTTATGGAATTATGACAAGAGTCGGCCTTCACTGTGCACCAAACGCACATAAAACTCTTGGAACATACCCGGAGGGTACTCTCCGTTTTTCTTTCGGACCTGAGAATACAAAGCAGGAACTGGATATTGCTTTAGATGCATTATCCGCATTACTATAGCAATCCTCGTACATCGTTTTCGTACATAAAAGGAGATTTTCACAATGGAATTTAAACAGTTAGAAGCATTCGTCGCTGTCGTGGATTACGGCAGCTTCTCAGAGGCGGCCCGCCGCCTCTATCTGACTCAGCCTACGATCAGTGCTCATATACGTTCTCTGGAAGATGAACTGCATATGAAACTGATCATCCGCACTACAAAGAAAACAACGATTACAGCCAAAGGCTACCAGCTTTATGACAGTGCAGTCCGTATGCTGGAGATCAGAAATAATCTGCTTGAGAATTTTACAGGTGCCCACAAACATATGATAGATCTGGCTGCATCTACCATTCCTTCTTCTTATCTTTTGCCGGAATTGCTTGCTGCTTTCGGAAAAACGCATCCTGATGTTTATTTTCACTCCATACAGTCAGACAGTTCAGAATCCATCAGCCGGGTACTGGACGGAACTGTAGATCTGGCTCTGGTAGGCCAGAATACACGTGATGAGAGCTGCGTGTTTATTCCTTTCTGCCATGATGAGCTGGTCATTGCAACTCCTGTAACAGATCACTATCTTGCACTCAAGGACAGGGAAACACCCGCTATTTTTCATGATTTCCTGAAAGATTCTATTATTCTCAGGGAAAAAGGCTCCGGCACAAAAAAAGAAATGGACCTTTTTCTGGATCGCGCAGGCATCACAACAGGCAATCTGAACGTGATCGCCCGCATGAATGACCTGGAAAGCATCAAAAAGTCCATTGTTAATGGTCTGGGAATCTCTATTCTTTCATCACGCTCTGTCACTGACCTGCAGAGGACAAAGCAGATTCTTGTCTTTCCGCTGGAGGAATCTGCTCATAAACGCAGTTTCTATATTGTCTATAGCAAAAACAGGATTCTGAAACCCCATGTAAAGCAATTTGTGCAGTTTGCGCGAGACTATTATATGTAACTGTTATCTGCCGGCATCCAACAGTTTCACAAACTCTTTCTCCGGCATCGGTTTGTAAAAATAATACCCCTGGATATAATCACAACCGTTATCTCTTAAGAACTCGACCTGCTCTTTAGTTTCAGCACCTTCCGCTATAATCTTTATATCCATAGTATGTGCCATTTCAATGATGAAGCGGATAATACTGCGTGTTTTGGTATTGGTTTCTATCTGCCGCACAAAACTCATATCAATTTTCATAATATCAAAGTTGTAATTCTGGAGCATTCCAAAGGAAGAATATCCGCTTCCAAAATCATCCAGAAGCAGCAGAATCCCTGCTTCTCTTAATGCCTCCAGAGTTGCACTTCTGTCTGCTTCAATGGCAGCATAGGAAGTTTCTGTAATCTCCATTCTGCTCAGACCGGACGGTATGGAAGTATCCGCACATTTTCTCTCCAGCCAGTTCATGATCTTCTCATCATAGAAATCCATCCATGACAGATTAGTTGATACCGGAACTGTAATCTTATCGGACTGATAACGTTTCTTCTGAAATTCATTAACCGAATCCAGCACATACAGATCCAATTCGGAAATATGTCCGCTATCCTCCAGCGCAGGAATGAATACACCCGGTGAAATAAATCCCTTTTGCGGATGGAACCATCGGATCAGAGATTCTGCTGATGCAATCTTTCCAGTCTTTACATCCACAACAGGCTGAAAATATACTTTGAACTGTCCCTTCGCAATCCCTTCCTCCAGTTCACCTGCCAATGTCGCTTTATCTATATATGTATTCTTCATGGAAGAATCATAAATCTTATATGACTGGACAAACTCATCGGTAATATATCTCTGAGCAATCTTTGCCCTGTCGATCATTCCATTTACAGACATTTTTTTCTTTTCAAGCATAAAAATTCCACATTTGACAGACAAATGAAGTGTTTTTCCTCCCCGGGTAAGTTTCTTCTGACACATTCCGGTAAGCATATCCAGATTGAGATTCTTACGTTCTACCAGACAGATAAAATGATCCGCGTCTTCACGTGCCGACACCAGAGGCTTCAGTTCAGATTTTCGGACATCTTCGTACACTTTGCGCAGCATCATATCTCCGATTTCTGTTCCAAAAAGCTCATTGACTGCCTTGAAATTCTTAATGTCGAAAAATACAACCGCATATCCGGTTCTGTCTTCACTTTCTTTCAGGATCCGTTCCACATGACGGATAAAGCCCTGTCTGTTATATCCGCCCGTCAGAATATCCTGTTCAAATTTCTCCGTAATATCCTCAACTGTAGATACAATAATGTCAAAAAATTTATTGAGGTAAAAAAATGTATAGTTCTTTAAACATTTCTCCCCTTCCTTATTAAACTGATGAACAGAGAAAGAATATCTCTCTTTCTCCTGCAGTTCTTTCCGAATGGTATCAAGACGCACACATTTGTCATATACGGATTTCTCATCATCCGGAACAAATCTCTTCATAACTTCAGTAACATAACCGGAATAACTGATTTCTTCTGCCAGAACCATCTCCATGGCACAGATACCCGGATGATCCAGTCTCACACAGTCTCTCTGCCCATCAATAATCTCTATTCTGTCAAAATTCTTTCTGTACAGCATATGCGGAATCTGCTCTGAAAAATAGTTCTCTGTAATATCAAAAAAATAGATCAGTGCTTCCAGCCTGTCATAAGAAACGTTCCGGACCATCTCAACTGTGGTTCTGATCATCCTCAGGCTGATCCCTTTTGCGGCATACACAGGACATTCCCATTGGATCATATCTTTTCCCTGTGCCAGACATTCCCTCAGATTATCTACACAAAACACCTTTCTGTACTGAGTTCTCACTTCTCTCTGCGGAATAGACTGACTGATCCGCTCAATATAAGAATCCAGTGGTTCATTTACATCTTTCAGCTCCAGTGAAGCAATCCTGCTGTTTGCCATAATACAGCTTCCATCCGAAATATTTACTGTAACTGAGGCAAACGCATCTTTTGCATGGCGTATGATCTTATCCAGCTGTTTCAGATATTCATCATTGATATCCCGGATATACATCATGGCAATCTGGTCATCCGGTTTATATTCTGCACTTCTGATGACTTCCATACATACCCAGCGGTACTCCTGTTTTATCAGAGTTCTGTAGTTCAGGGAAATGCGTTCTCTGCCTTTTGCAAGTTCTTTTCTCAGATTATCCATACTGCAGAATTTCAGATATTCTTCCTGATCCTCTTCATAAATATATTTAAGATCTGCCATCATTTTAAGACTTTCAGAGAGACTTGATGGCATGGAAACAATACTGTCTTTTCCTCTGATAACTGTATAAGTATCTGTCGAGAGATTAATCTTGAGTATCCTGTGAAAAATAGATGATAGCATTTTCATCGCATCCTGCAGATCTCCCGTCATCTTGTCATGCAGCGCAATCGTACTCTCAACGCGATGAAAAACTGTCATTGCATCAAAGGGACGCGAGAAGTAATCACTTGCTCCCAGCCTGTAAACCCGACGGATGCTATCTCCGGAAGTCTCTGATGAAATACAGATAACCGGCAACATATCCAGCCATTGCTTTGCCTTCATAACAGCAAGTACCTGATAACCGTCCATCACCGGCATGATCAGGTCAAGGAGCACCAGCTTGAAATCCTTATGGCATCTTTCAAGGATTTCAACTGCCTGCTCTCCATTTTCAGCTTCACAGATATCATAGTTATCTTCCAGCATACAGGCAAGGAGCTCTCTGTTTAATTGTGAATCATCAACGATTAATATCTTTGGCTTACTCATATAATGTATGCCCTTTCTTCTGTTATTATGGCTGTGTGAAAATTTAACCGGACAGATGCCAAAAACAGCTGCTCGGTTATGCATAATTTAAGTATATCATTCAAAGAATAAAAGTCAATAATTGGAATATACCATTTCATTGCTATTCACCGGTAAAAGGATTACTGAGAACAGAGTGAACAGCAACGTTTTCGTACATTGCCAGTATATGATTCCCTTTTTTCTCTTTACAAAGATTCACATTGATATATAATGCATAACCAGATCAAGGAGGAGCACAGGCTCCTCCTTGTCAGTCAGTTACAGATTTTTTTCTTCTTATTACAGGTTTTTCTTCTTATAAATAAACCATGATGCTGCTACAGTAAACACCAGCAGATAAAGAAGCAGAATCCCAATACCGGTGTAATTCACCGCCTCACCTGATGAAATACTTCTCATCAGATGACTGGTCTGGGATAACGGCAGAGCTGCTACAAACTTGCCTACAAATCCCGGAAGTTTCTCTGTTGAGAAAAAGGTGTTACATAAATATGCCATAGGCATGATAATGTAGTTGGAAAATCTCGGCACGTCTGCATGATTTTTTGCAAGAAATGATACTACCACTCCGATAGCAGAAAATACCGCTCCATTGAGGAACATCACAAGAAATGACCAGCCGTTGAAGATCAGGCCTGTCTCGATTGGTGCTGTGAGGAGCAGGATAATTCCTCCTGCATACAGTCCACGCAGACTTCCTCCGATAATCTGGCCTGCGATAAACTGCCACAGTGGAGTCGGTGAGATCATAACCTGGTCAAAGGCTTTCTCATAAAGTCTCTGGACATTCAGGTTCTGCGCGATGGCGTTGAAGCTTCCATTCATAGTTGTAAGTGATACCACACCCGGAATCAAAAAGTTCAGGTATGGCTGTCCATGAGAAGTTGTCTGGATTCCCATTCCGAATACGACCAGATACATCAGAGGCGCGATCATGGCTGCCAGTGTGATCTTGTAAAAATCTCTGCGGAATTCTACCCACTTCTCCCATAATATTGTTATAATTCCCATTACTCTTTTCTCCAAGTTCATTTATATTCTCATTTATTCGTAACTGTTCACTCTGTGCCCGGTAACACGCTATGCGATGCAGAAAATATGAATCTCCTTGAGTAAAGCCCAAGGAGTATCCGGTGTAAAACCACGCAGCAAAAGTAGCGAACAACCGCCTGTTACTTGGAAATCAGGTGTTTTCCGGCTCTTTCTACGAAAACATCCTCCAGTGTGGTCTCGCGAAGTGAAGCCTGCCCTGTAAGATTTTCCAGATACCGGATTGCATCCTGACGTGTATGGAAATAGTGATTCTTTGTTCCATCTGCTGTCATCTCATCTACCGCATAGGCTCCAAGACTCTCGATCAGTGCTGACGGAGTACTTACCTCCTCCAGCTTACCATGATCCATCAGTGCCACACGATTGCAGAGACTCTGTGCTTCTTCCATGTAATGCGTGGTCAGCAGAATGGTCAGATTTTTCTCATTCAGTTTTCGCAGAAGATTCCACATCTGTCTTCTGGAAAGAGCATCCATTCCGGCTGTCGGTTCATCCAGAAGCAGGATTTCCGGTTCTGTCAGAAGTGCGCGACAGACCATCAGCTTACGCTTCATTCCACCGGAGAGCTTACGAACTGTACGCTTGCGGAATTTGATAAGATCGCAGAATTCCAGAAGTTCCTCTGTTCTTGCCTTGATTTCTTTTCGCGGCATGAAATAAAGACGCCCCTGGTATTCCATGATCTCATCCATATTCATATCCTGGCGCATGGAATACTCCTGAGTGATCACACTGATTTTTCTTTTCAGGTCCGGGCGCTTTCTCGTAAGCTGCTGACTATCTATGAGGATTTCTCCCTTTGTCGGAAGAAGAAGGGTTGAGAGCAGACTGATGGTCGTTGTCTTGCCTGCTCCGTTTGGTCCGAGAAGACCAAAAAACTCACCTTTTTCAATTTTCAGGTTCAGGGAATCCACTGCTGTAAAATTGTCAAAAGTTTTCGTCAGATTTTTTGTCTCTATCATTTCTCTTCGGCTTTCTCTTTGGCAATGATAAGGGAATAGTATCCGGCGTCATCCGGGATTTCTTCCACACTGTTGTAAATATGCTCATCCGGCATACCACAGTTCTCAACCATGCGGACTTCGCGTTCACTTCTTGCAAGAATCTCTTTTACCTGATTCATCTTCTTGCCAGATTTCATAAGTACATAGGTTCCAGGCTGATCCAGTTCACTGTCAAGGCGGTGTACGGCCGGCTGTACGTGAAGCGGCTGGTTCCACTCTGTCAGCGGGATATTTAAGCGTGCTGCTGTTGCGCAGAAGGAAGTGATACCGCTTACCAGTTTTGTCTGATAGCCGTCTGCTTCTACTCTCTTCTGTACATATGTAAATGTAGAATAGATTGTCGGATCTCCCAGAGTAAGGAATACAACATTCTTGCCTGTATCCAGAGCTGCTTCAAGGGCTTTGGCTCCTTTTTCGTGATTAAGTTCCAGTTCTGCCTTGTCATGTGTCATAGGCATATAGATTGGAAGAAGTTCTTTGTCAGCCAGTTCCGGAACTGCCTGTACTGCGATCTTGTATGCAACAGTCTCGCGGACATCCGCTCCAGGGACTGCAATAATGTCATTTTCCTTAATCAGACGTACTGCCTTTAACGTCATAAGCTCCGGATCTCCAGGGCCTACTCCTACTCCGTATAAAATTCCACTCATTCTTATATCCTCCTGTATAATGGTTTCTTTTTTAATTTCCTTCTTATTGTCTCAAAGGCCTTACACATCAGCCTCTGTTTGAATGTTTCTATCAGAAATATTCCTTTTTATTGTCTTCTATTTAACTTACAGACAATATCCCTATTATACTAAAGCCCAACCACTTTTTCAACGAAGTATTGACAATTAATTTCAATTGTGGGATGATGAAAATTACTGAAATTTAAGTGAGGAAAAAAAAATGAAAAAGATTTTTGCATTTCTGGCAACATTGATCTGTTGTCTGTCGATGTGGAGTTTTGTGCCTGCTGCGCAGTCTCTGACTCTTGATAAAGAAGATGGAGAATATTCTATCCAGGTGGACTTAGAGGGAGGAAGCGGAAAGGCAAGTGTTACTACTCCGACTCTTATCACTGTAAAAGATGGCAGTGTGACCGCCAGAATTCAGTGGAGCAGTTCCAACTATGATTATATGATCGTGGACGGGGAAAAGTATCTTCCACTCAATGAAGAGGGAGCAAATTCAGAATTTGAAATTCCTGTCACTGCGCTGGATGAAGGCATGCCTGTGATTGCAGATACCACTGCAATGGGCGCACCTCATGAGATTAATTATACGCTTACATTCTACTCAGAATCCATTGGCTCCAAAAGCCAGATGCCACAGGAAGCCGCTAAGAGAGTTGTTGCGGTTGCTCTTGTAATTATTGTGGGCGGCGGGATTTTGAACTACTTTGTTAATAAGAGAAACCGCTGTTAGAATTTAAGGTATCTGTTTTTTACCCCCAAAAACGAGTTACTATATTCCAGAAACAAAGAATATAGCAACTCGTTTTTATATTGTCTGCAAATTATTCCTATTGATACAAAAGGCTTGTCAATCGGATATTCGCAACCTCCGCAGGGGACTTACTTGATTCGGTTAAACTTTTAAGCAAGATAATAGCAAATATAAATTTTTTTAGGGCTTATCACCTGTTTTTATTCTGCCATCTCCACTTCCAGCACATAGTCTACAGGATCCGGCAGTACAGGATCCGGACCAAGGTCAACAAATGCGATATCCGGATAATCGCTGTGCACCCATAAAGTAGAAATCGGCACTTCATGTCCGTCATCCAGGGCACGTACTTTCACAATCTTATTCTTGTCAAAGCCAATCAGCGGCAGTGGTCCTAATGTATTCTCATAAATATGGACATAATACTTGTTTCCATTTCTGGTGATACGTCCGTAATCCGGTTTCGGGATATCTGTTGCCGGAGCGCATCCATAGATACTGTCATGGTTCTTATCCATCCAGCGTCCAATTTCCGCCAGAATCGCAGAGGACTCTTTCGGGAATTTACCTTTCGCATCAGGTCCTACATTCAGAATCATATTTCCACCTTTGGAAACGCACTCTACCAGCTTCTTGATCAGCATAGAAGCAGGTTTGTAATAGTGGTCATTTGCGCAGTAGCCCCAGTTATTGTTCATGGTGAAGCATGCTTCCCATACCATCGGATTCCCTTCTTTGTCGCAGATTCCTTCCGGCGGGATGATCTGTTCCGGGCTTACGAAATCGCCATGATATGGTGTCGGATTGCAGTCATACAGAGAACCTCTTCCCTCACCGCTGACTTCCAGACGGTTATCAATGATGATTCCCGGCTGTAATCTGCGGACCATATCTATCAGTCTTGTTGCTCCCCATTTCTCGCCCCGCATATCATCATATGAAAAGTCAAACCACATAATATCGATTTTTCCATAATTTGTGCAGACCTCTTCCACCTGATTATACATATACTCTATATAACGAGAAAAATCTCTGTTTTCATTACTGCATTCCGGATGGTTTCTCATAGGATGGATGCGGTCTCCGTAATGAGGATAGTCCGGATGATGCCAGTCAAGTAAGGTGAAATACAGACCGACTTTCAGACCTTCTTCGCGAAGGGCTTCCACATATTCTTTGATCAGGTCTCTTCCTGCAGGTGTATTGGTAACTTTATAATCTGTATATTTACTGTCAAATAAACAGAAACCATCATGGTGTTTCGCAGTCAGAACTACATATTTCATACCTGCTGCCTTTGCCTCTTTTGCCCACTGTTTCGGGTTATAGTCTCTGGCATCAAATTCTTTCATAAACGGAAGGTATTCTTCCTCAGGCATCTCCTCTGTACTGCGTACCCATTCTCCTCTTGCAGGAATAGAATATAATCCCCAGTGGATAAACATTCCGAAACGCGCATCCTGGTACCACTTCATACGTTCTTCGTATTCTTTTCTGTTAAACTGATACATAATTTTTTCTCCTACAATTCTTCATTACATTAATCTCAACAACATATCCCCTGTTCCTACATTGTAGCCGCTGGTCGCATAAATTCCGTTCAGGCTTCCATTTGTCACAATGATCAGCGGAAGTTTATCCGGGTCTACGTACATACGTCTTCCCAGAGTATTGATAATCTCTGAGAAATCATCATAATAAATCTGAATATTTTTTAACTTTGCAAGTGCTTTGGACAGTGTCGGTGTCTCCAGTGCTTCTTTACTTCTCACTACAAAAATAATCTGCTCTGCATATCCTGCAAAAGCTTCTTCCTGCTCCATCATTTCATTTAAGATATGTTCAGTAGGCTCTTTTTCTTCTTCCAGAAACATCAGGATATGTTTTCCGTCTGCTGTAAGGTCAGATGCTTTCAACTCTGTACCATCCTCAGTTTTCAGCATAAAATCCGGCATGGAAATATTCTCCAGCATATCCTCCAGATCTGCTTCCCTGAGTACCAGCTCAATCTCCTTTGTCTCTCCGGGCTGAATTTCAAAATGATATTCATTTGCAAACATATTTCCATTTGGAAGTCTATTTGAAGTAAGAATCCTGTAGTTTCCGGATTCCAACGGCAGATTCAGGATCTGATCTTCGAAATTCTCTGCTCCCAGTTTCAGTGATGTATATCTTCCATTCTCCAGTTTTGCAATACTCCAGTTCTGGAAATATTTCCACTTTACAGTCTCTCCTGCTTTCAGGATCAGAGTACAGTTCTTCTCTGTTCTTGCAAGCACAGGAACGAATCTTCCGTTTTCCATATATTCCATAGAACGATCATGTGGATTCAGTCTTGCCGCTACTCCAAAGGTTCTCGCTATTGCAACAAACAGGATTTTCTTTGACAGGAAGCTTCCTGTACAGGTCCTTATACATCCTGCCGGTGTTGTGATCACACTGGAACGCTCTTTCTCCGGTCTGGAAACAATTGCCTTCTCGATCAGATTCCAGATTCTGGAAGGGTCATCTCTCAGCTCCTGTTTCTCAGTTCTGGAAAAATGCTTCTTAATCTCTCTTCTGTATTTCTGAAGAACTTCATCATCTACTCTTGGATTTAACACATAAGATACAAAGGTATCCTTTTTCATCATACCATGATATGGAATTGCCAGCTCCAGGTGTTCCTCCAGAACGTCACTGATACAGTCAGTTCTGTCTTTCTCTGTGAGAACCCTCAGGAGATCCTCTCTGTATGAGGCAGCAATGGCTTCTTCTATCCTGTTTACCTTTTTTTCCAGAAAACGTTCACATTCCGGATTTGACCAGTTTCTTACTTTCTGCTCTCTGTGTGCATTGGCTGCTGCCAGACGCTTATTTCCCTTCGCCTTCTGTTCTAAAGTCGGCATGTCTGTGTTTACAGGTGCGTCATGAGGAGCAAATATATCTGCTGCTGTCCACTTTTCTGATTCGCCGTCATTTCTTTTATCCTGCGGTACCAGACAAAGTTCACAGTTATCTTCTTTCTCAGTGTTCATAACTGTTTCCGCATAGAACCACTCGCCGTCAGAACACATTCTTGCGGAAATATGCAGACTCCCAAGTCCTGTTGTCAGTCTGGCGGTTCCCTTACTGTCTGTTTTCTTCTCTGCGATCGGTGCATATTCAGAGTAATTCAGTACTTCAAAAGAAACCTCTGCGCCCTCAGCCGGAGCTCCCTGTTCATCCTTTACGGATACTGTAATCTCCTTTGTAACAGCATATCTCTTCAATTCATTCAGCATAGTAACCATGCCGTCTTTGCCGATCACTTCTCCGTTCGGAATTTTTGTGTCAAATACACGGGAGTGAATCATCATCGCTCTGGAAGAAGCATTCGTAAACCATCCTTTATTCAGGATTTCTTCCGGCTCACATGCTCCAAGGAAATACCATTCACCGTCACACCAGATTTCTACCCATGCATGATTGTCATCACAATGAGACCATTTCGGCGCATACACCTGGCGCGCCGGAACGCCCACACTTCGCAGGGCATTCACTGTAAATACAGACTCCTCACCACATCTTCCATTACCTCTTCGATATACGGAAACCGCAGATAAAGTACGGTCATCTGTACAGTGATAGGTTGCTTCTTCGGCGCACCAGTAGTTCACTTCCAGGGCTGCCTCTTTAAAATTCATTCCCTGCGTTCTGGTTCCAATCTCTGTGCGGAAGAAAGTTCTGCAAGGAGCAATTTCTTCTTCATTTACTCTGTGGAACAGCACATAATTCAGGAAAATCTCTTCCGGGAGAGCCGCCACCTGCGGATTCTCTTTCCAAAGCTGCACACCGTTTTCAGCATAATCCAGGAATACTTCAAATGGATAATTTCCTATATCGCTGTATGGCATAAATGCGTATAAATATTTACATGCAAGCGCCACTTCCTCTGTACATTCCTGCATTTTTTCATCTATAGCCGCAAAAACCCGGGGCAGGCTCTTCGCCTGCTCCAGGTAGCTCTTTTCAATTCGATCCCTGTTCTCTTTCAAAAAAATCTTCGGTTCTGCCATTATAATTCCTCCAGAACTTTCTTTGCAGCGCGGATATTATCTGCATCCGTACGCCATATCTCATATTCACTAAGCATAGGGAGTCCCATATTCACTCCGTCTTTTCTGAACTGCATCTCACTGTCGATTACTCTCTTACCAGTCATGTGATATGCTTTTATTCCTGTCAGAGGATAAAGCTGTCGGATCACCGATGCGCCGACACCACTTCCTGCCTGGATTGTGATACGTCCACGACTCTTTTCCTCAAGTTCCCGCAAAAGATCTGCCCCCTGCAGACATACATTGCGCTGGCCTGAAGTAAGGATCGTATTGATTCCCAGTGAGATTGCCTGTTCCATTGTTTCTATTGGATCCACGCATACATCAAAAGCTCTGTGAAGGGTCACCGACATATCCCCTGCCGCCTCCATCAGTTCTTTCATCTGTTCCATGTTTAATGTGCCATCCGGTTTCAGCACCCCAAATACAACACCTTCAGCACCCATTTTCCTGAAATCTTCTACTGCATGCTTTATCATGGAAAATTCTGCATCTGTATAGCAGAAATCTCCAAAACGCGGACGGATCAGGGCATGGATCCTGATATCCGAACGCTTTCTTATCTCATCAAAAAGCCACGGTCCCGGAGTGGTTCCGCCGATGATCAGGTTGCCGCAGAGTTCCAGCCTGTCTGCGCCTCCCTCAACCGCTGCCATAGCAGATTCTACAGAATCTACACAGGCTTCCAAAATATATTCTTTCACGTACTTGCCGTTACTGAAAACTTATAAAAAGTTATAAACTTCTATGTTCCATTCCTACTTCAACGAGTATGCTTTTGATGATATAAATATCAATCTACTCACAAGTTCCTGTACTCTCCATAGGCGTAAATTCCGAACTAACGTATCCGTACATATTTGCATTAACATTTCAGTGTCAGCTTGCAAATTTTTCTCCATAAGTCTTGAGATTTATAGATGCCTGGAAATCTCTGTCAATCATATTCCCACACGCACATCTATAAACTCTGTCAGATAACTTCAGATCTTTTTTGATGTTTCCACAACAGCTGCAAAGCTTTGAGGATGGATAAAACCGATCAGCCACAATAAGCTGGATCCCTTTATCGCTGCACCTATATTCAAGCTGTTTTCTAAACCAGAAAAATCCCTGTGCCTGAACTGCTTTGGATAAATGTCTGTTTTTCATCATTCCGCTGACATTCAGATCTTCAATACATATAAATCTTGGTTTTCGATTTACGATCTCCGATATGGTCTGATTTAAATAATTTTTACGGATGTTTGTTAATCTGTGATTTCGTTTTAATAAAAGTTTTTCCTTTTTGATTACATTATTTGTTTTACAGTAACTTTCCCCTTTCTTATTTTTCTCGTAAGAACGAGAGATACTACGCTGTAATCTGCGTTTTTGTTTTTCTGATTTCTTTACTTTCTGACTCTTATTGATGTTCTTATACTTAGTCCCATCAGAGCAGACAGCCAGATCTTTGATTCCCAGGTCTATGCCGACTCCGTCATCATTAAGTGTTTCCCTGCAGTCAGGAAATTCTACACATACGCTGATCCACCAGTTCAATCCGTCAAAAGATATTCTCGGGTTCATGTATTTAGCATTTGTCGGAATACGTCCATGTTCTGCAAGTCTTACCCAATTCATTTTTTGTTTATTTGCTTTCCTGCTGGAAGAAAAGCCTTCAAATTTTACGTGTGTATTACTGAAGCGTATCTTAACGTTGTCCTGATAGAACTTCGGCATTGATCTCTTTTTTGACTTGAATCTTGGGAATTTCTGCAAACCTTTGAAAAAGTTCTTATAAGCAGTACAGGCATCTTTAATTGCCTGTTTGGTTACATTATTTGAGA
>NZ_JBWLUT010000179.1:0-36420 GCF_056504575.1 Blautia sp. CGZ-1-C1 | reverse complement strand
TCTCAAATAATGTAACCAAACAGGCAATTAAAGATGCCTGTACTGCTTATAAGAACTTTTTCAGGGGTTTGCAAAAGTTCCCAGGATTCAAGTCAAAAAAGAGATCAATGCCGAAGTTCTATCAGGACAACGTTAAGATACGCTTCAGTAATACACACGTTAAATTTGAAGGCTTTTCTTCCGGCAGGAAAGCAAATAAAAAAATGAATTGGGTAAGACTTGCAGAACATGGACGTATTCCGACAAATGCTAAATATATGAACCCGAGAATATCTTTTGACGGATTGAACTGGTGGATCAGCGTATGTGTAGAATTTCCTGACTGCAGGGAAACACTTAATGATGACGGAGTCGGCATAGACCTGGGAATCAAAGATCTGGCTGTCTGCTCTGATGGGACTAAGTATAAGAACATCAATAAGAGTCGGAAAGTAAAGAAATTAGAAAAACAGAAACGCAGATTACAGCGTAGTATCTCTCGTTCTTACGAGAAAAATAAGAAAGGGGAAAGTTACTGTAAAACAAATAATGTAATCAGAAAGGAAAAACTTTTATTAAAACGAAATCACAGATTAACAAACATCCGTAAAAATTATTTAAATCAGACCATATCGGAGATCGTAAATCGAAAACCAAGATTTATATGTATTGAAGATCTGAATGTCAGCGGAATAATGAAAAACAGACATTTATCCAAAGCAGTTCAGGCACAGGAATTTTTTGGGTTTAGAAAACAGCTTGAATATAGGTGCAGCGATAAAGGGAACCAGCTTATTGTGGTCGATCGGTTTTATCCATCCTCAAAGCTTTGCAGCTGTTGTGGAAACATCAAAAAAGATCTGAAGTTATCTGACAGAGTTTATAGATGTGCGTGTGGGAATATGATTGACAGGGATTTCCAGGCATCTATAAATCTCAAGACTTATGGAGAAAAATTTGCAGGCTGACACTGAAATGTTAATGCAAATATGTACGGATACGTTAGTCTGGAATTTACGCCTATGGAGAGTACAGGAACTTGTGAGTAGATTGATATTTATATCATCAAAAGCATACTCGTTGAAGTAGGAATGGAACATAGAAGTTTATAACTTTTTATAAGTTTTCAGTAACGGAGGCTGCATATGTTTTATGGGAGAGAAACTGAGAGAAAAAAATTGTGTACCATGTTCCGCTCAGACGGTCAAATGATTTCTCTGATTTATGGCAGACGGCGAATTGGAAAAAGTGAACTTATTAAGCAGGTACTAAAAGAAACAGATATAAAAAGCATTTATTATGAATGTAAACAAACTACAGAACAGAATAATGTAGAAAGTTTAGCTGAACTTATAGGCGAAATATTTGACTTTCCCAAACCTGCATTTGAAAATATGGAAGCTCTGTTGCGATTTTTGTTTAAAAAATCAGAAAAAGAACCGATGATTTTTGTTTTGGATGAATATCCATATTTAAGGGAAAATTCAAAGGGACTTGACAGCGTTTTGCAATCTGTCATAGATCATTACAAAGATACTTCTAATATGAAACTTATTGTCTGTGGTTCTTATGTGGATACGATGAAAGCTCTTTTGGAAAAACAAAATCCGCTATATGGAAGAATTGATCTTACGATTAATCTGAAGCCAATGGACTATTATGAATCAGCAATGTTTTATTCTGGGTTTTCAGAAGAAGATAAAGTAAGATTGTATAGTGTGTTTGGTGGAATTCCGTATTATAACCGGCTGATTGATGCAAAAAAAGTGTACGGGAGAATATCATTGAATTGATTGCTTCATCCGGGGCACGTCTGGAAAATGAGGTATCTATGTACCTGAACTCAGAAATTTCAAAAATTACAAATGCAAATGAAGTCTTTGAAGCACTTGCAAAAGGATTTAGCAGATATAAAGATATCCTTGACCAGTCGAATGTCTCAAGCGGACCTGCGTTAGTAGATATTCTTGATAAGCTGATGCGCATGGATGTTGTTGCAAAAGAAGCTCCGATTAACGATGAAAACAACAGAAAAAAATCGGGATATTTTATTTCAGATAATCTGTCTTTGTTCTATTATAAATATATTTTCAGAAATATGTCGCGAATGAATATTATGGATCCGGATATTTTTTATGATAGATATATTGCAGATGATTTTGAAACAAAATATATACCAAAGTGCTTTGAGAGGATTTGCAAACAATATCTGATCAGAAAAGAACCTATAACAGAGAGTATTGTCCAAAATGAAATCCGTCAGGTAAAACAAACCGGACTGGAATGTTATCGATATGGATTTTTTTCAAGATCAGGATTTACCTGTGAAGAAGGAACAAACCGTATATTGATTGAATTAAGGGAATTGTATAAATAAAAGGCTGATTCCAGTGCCCGTATGGATAGTATAAGTAAATACAGGTCATCTGCTGTCGGAGCAGAAAAAAATGCAAAGTAGTGCTGAGTAAAGATAATAAAATCAAATACTCAGCATAATTTTTGCAGAGAAAATCCCGTTTTCATAGGTGAAACTGCATGCACCGCCGTTTTTGTCGGTAATGTGGCGGACGGATTCGATTCCTATGCCGTTTCCTGAGCGTTTGGAGGATTGGAAAATATTGTTTTTTTGCTGTATTTTGCCATCGAAGGTGTTCTCCACATGAATCAGAAGGAGATGATTATGGTGGGGGTAAACTTCCACATTAATCTTTCTGCGGGCAGGCTCTGTTTTCGCACTTGCCTGGATGGCATTTTCCAGCAGATTGGAAAACACAAGGCACAGATTAATCTCATCTATGGAAAGATCAGCAGGCAGAGAAACCAGTGCATGAAAAGGAATGTTTTCTCTTTCTGCAAGGGTGGAATAATATCCGAAAACACTGTCAACAGCCTGATTTTCACAGAAATGCAGGTTATAGTCAGAGATTTTTCCGGTTGCAGCGGAGAGATATTTTTTGATCTTTTCCATGTCACCCTGTTCTGCCAGAGAGGATAACTGCACAAAGTGATGCCGGATATCGTGACGCGCCTGTCTGGCTTCTTCAATAGCCATGCAGAGATTCTCGTATCTTTCCTGCTGAAGAGTAAGAAAATGGTTCTCCTGCTGAAGTCTGGCATTTTTGTTCAGACTGACTGCCATCATAAGAAACATGACATAAAACAGAAGCAGGATTATGAGCAGTACAAGACTTAAAACAATATAGCACTGCAGGACCCGTCCGGTATATAAAGTACCGCGGTATTTAGGAATCATAAAAAGATTCACTCCGATGAAGATTACCGGAAGAATCCAGAATACGTACCAGGTCTGGGCAAAGTTCTCGTCTGTGATCATTGTCTGTACACAGTGGCGGGCAGGATACCAGGCTGCCAGAACAAAAAGCAGACAGATCACGTTATAGAAAATCCCGGCACCGGTGTGAAACCACAGTTCATTTTCTGTAATATGCAGGTCTGCGGTCATAAGTGCATTAACTGCCCGGGACAAACTTTTGACACATGTAAAAACTGCGAAGACTGCAAGAAAAATACTGACAGATTTCCAGACAGAGATTTTCAGTGTTTTGTGATAAATGAGCATAATCACAGGCAGCAGAGGAAACAGGAACCATCTGGTGGGAATTTGCAGGGCACAGCAAACCGCTCCTCCCAAAATACAGATTCCCAGAAGAAGAGGAAGAAGCCATGCTGTCAGCTTAAGCGGTGTCTGTCTCAGATAGCTCTTTACAGGCAGATATGCCAGCAGTATACCGGGAATGATTACGGAAAGTTCAAGTACAGGGCGAAGTATGTCAGTCATTTCAGGACCTCCTTTGGAACAGAAATTCCATAAATGTCTGTCTGGCGTTTTTGAGAAGCTTCCTGCTTACCGGGATATTACTTCCGTTATCAAGGCGAAAGCCTGTTCCGTCAAAATCAACGGCATGTTCCAGATTGATCACAACGCCCCGGTTACACTGATAGAAACGTGAGTCCATTTTCAGGGAGGTTATGAAGGAGTCAAAGGACTGACGGGTGACCAGTTCCCTTTCACCGGCAGTGTGGATGTGGATCATATGGGAAAAATGCTCTGCGTAGATTATTTTCCGGAAGGGAATCTGAATATTACTGCCGTTTACCTTTACATCTATGTATTTCCCGGAATCCGGGATGCGGGAAAGGATTTCGTCTGTCAGTGCGGAAATATCATTTTCACTGTAGGGCTTTACAAGATAGTGGAGAGCCCGGACCTGAAATCCCTCTAATGCATGGTCAGTGGAAGTTGTTGTAAAGATCAGCAGACAGTCAGTATCTGATCTGCGAAGTTCTTTTGCTGTATCAATCCCGTTAGAACCAGTCATATAAATATCCAGAAACACTACCGTGAAAGGACATTCCTTCGCTGCAGTGAGAAAAGTTTCTCCATTTTCATATTCAAATATATCTACGTGGACATTGCGCCTGGAAAATTGAGATTCCAGTCTGTTGCGAAGCAGTGTCCGTTCTTCTGAAATATCATCAACAATTGCAATTCTCATAGTAAATCTTCCTTTATTTATAAAATGATGTTAGGGTCAAAAGGCATTTTGCCCCTAACTTGATATCTACGAATTGCTTCGCTGCAAAGCAGCTCCCGCAATTTTCATAAAATTCTGCTATAAGTATATCACAAAACAATACCATAGATTTACAATTCGTGTCATTTTCTGTCGTTTCGTGACAGAATTATTGAAAAAATTTCTGACTTTTTTATAATGAGGATAACAAATGGGAGTACATCAAATGGAAGAGGAGGGATGTCGTGTATTGTATTGCCATATTGACTGATCAGGAACAGGAAGGACAGAACTGTGCGGAATATATCAGGAATTACTGTACAGAAAAGAAAGTTTTTCCATTGATTGAAATCTATCAGAATCAGGAACATTTTTTTGGGCGGATACGAAAAACAGTACCGGCAGTGGTGTTTCTTGCATTGCCAGGTGTGTCCGGGCTGAATGCGGCAGAACATCTCCGTTCCCTGTATCCGAAATGTGGGATTATCTGGTGCAGTGATCTTGATTTTTCGCTTCATGCGTTCAGGATGCGGATAGAATATTTTTTTATGAAACCTGTGGAAGAGCAGAAAATAAAAGAAGGACTCTCCATCTGGTTTGAATGCAGAAATGTAATATGACAAAAACACTCAGGAGGAAAACAATTATGAAGAAAACAATTATGAAGAAAAGAGCTTTAATTCTTACAATAATCGCTTTTATAGCAACTACAACATCTGAACCGTCAATAAATATGGTACGTGCAGAGGAAACACAGGTAGAAGAAACACAGACAGAGGAAAATGCAGGTCAGACATCAGAACTGCCTATAAAGACACTTACACCGAAGGTTATCGACGAGAATCCTTATATGGCAGCAAGTGATTCCAATATTCATCATGACTGCTATAATACAGATTCAACAGATGAGGTATTGCCTGTTGATATTTATTCTGAGATCAATGTTTCTTATGAAAAAGTTAATCCCAATGCTTCGCCGGCAGTCTTTTTTGATTCCTATGGACATTCTGTGGTTCCTCTTCTGGGTGGCCTGGCGATCCGTGATATTAATGCAGATGAGGCACAGACCCTGGGCTATTTTTCACCAAAACAGCATGACAATGGAAGCTATCTGATACAGAGTTCATATTCTTTTGTAGATGAGAGCAATCGCATTGTGTGTCCGACGAACGATAATCGGGTACTTATGCTTAAGGCTACAGATGAGGAGGGAAATGTACTTCCGGAATTTGAGAAGGTTCTGGATATCGACATTAAAGCGGCAGCAGAGGCAGCACTTGGAAAAACACTGGATCAGAATCTGTTATCTGTAGTTTTTGATTATGAGGGAAATCTCTGGTTTGCAACAGGAGGCTTCCGCATTTATCCCGACAGAAAACAGCAGGGAACCTTTGGCTATGTTTCACGTGCAGCTATCGATAAGATCCTGAATGGAGAAGATGTGGATCTGTCAGATGCAGTGTTTGTATATGAACTGGAACCGGGAGAGGGTGCAGAGAATGGTATTGCGGCATCTAAGGAGGGTGCGGTCATTCTGACAAATCTGAAGTGTTATCTGCTCCAGGCGGATAATGGTGTGAAAAAAGTCTGGGAAACTTCCTATAAAAGTGTGGGTGCCAAGGAAAGCAAAGAAGGCGATGAGACGACAGGCGGCGGTCTTGCATGGGGAGGTGGATGTTCCCCGTCTCTGACCAAAGATCTGGTTATGTTTACAGATAATCAGGATCCGGTAAATCTTATTGCGGTAGATATGAAAACAGGAGAACAGGTTGCGAGTATGCCTGTTATAGATGAGCTTCCGGAAGGTACACAGGTGTCTGTGGAAAATTCTGCAATTGTATATGATGATGGAGAGGGAACAGTAAGCACGATCGTATGTAACTGGTTTGGTGCAGGAAGTGCGAAGCTTGGAGAAGCAGATAATGATTCCTCAATACAAAGCTATGAGAATATTTATGATGTGGGCTGGCTGAGACAGGGCAATAAAATGATCGCGCCGGGTATAGAACGTGTGGATACAGTTAAGACGGAGAACGGATATGAGATGAAGAGTATCTGGTGCAGAAGTGATCTGTCTGACACTTCCATGATGAAGCTGTCCACTGCAACAGGGTATATTTACGGATATGTTCAGGATATGGAAACCGGTATGTGGCAGTATATCATGCTTGATTTTGAGACAGGCGAGACTGTGTTTACCATGGATATTTCTGACAAGCCGGGATATAACAACATGGCTATCGGTATGTATGCGGGAAACAGCGGAAATGCGCTCTATTGTCCGACCGGCTATCTGGAACTTCTGAGACTTCAGGACCGGTTTGTATATCTGCCGGAAATGCCTTACCGCAAGGTGGATCTGGATCAGGCAATGCGCAATGTGTTAAGCCAGGAGAAATTTGCAGCAGACGGTGGCCAGGGAGATGTGGAAGGATGGCTGAACACGATCACAGTTGAAAATGTACATCCGAATACGACCGTTGCAATACGTATGAAAGGAATCTCAGGGGAAACAGGTTCTTTGAAGCTGTATGCATATGGTACAGATGGTACCTTGAAGGAAGTTCCGACAGAAAAATGGCATATCCAGACAGAAGATGGTGAAACACCGGATACGCTGACAGAAGATGTACTGTATGAGGTACACATGACTGTGGAAGATGGCGGCGATTTTGACCTCAGTGAAACGGAAAAAGAAATTAAGATGTCCGCTGTTCTGGGTGCCTGATCAGATTTGAATAACTGCGCGTCGCATTCTCGTTACTTTAGTGATGAGTTAGACATTTACACAAAATGCAAAAATGCCACAGGTTATGAGATCCTACTTGGAAACAAATACAAGACCTCCGCAGGAGAGAAATATCCTGTTAAGAAATACGTGAAACGTACAGAAGACAAAAATACCGTAACTGTAACCTTTACAAACGTAAAGAAAGGCACCTGGTATGTGACAGTACGTTCCTGGAATAAGACTTCCAAGGATAAATCCAGAGTTTACAGTCCATACTCCACAATGAAGAAATTTACTGTATGTTTTTTTCGTAACTGAATAGACTAATACTAAAGAAAACAAGAGGTACTGCTAAACAGCGGTGCCTCTTTTCGACATAAGAATGATTACCGGAGTAAGCAGAATGATCATATTATTCAGGAGGGCAGATTTATGTGGGGATTTATAGTGGCATTGATTTCAGGGGCGCTGATGAGTATTCAGGGTGTTTTTAACACGGAGGTGACAAAGCAGACCAGTCTTTGGGTATCAACCGGCTGGGTGCAGCTGTCGGCTTTTGCAGTCTGTGTTTTTGCCTGGCTTTTTACAGGCCGGGAAAGTGTGGCTGCACTCTGGCAGGTGGACAATAAATATACACTCCTTGGTGGTGTGATCGGAGCGTTTATTACAATTACAGTAATCCAGAGCATGGGAGCTCTTGGACCGGCAAAGGCAGCAATGCTGATCGTTATTTCTCAGCTGGCAGTTGCCTATGTAATTGAATTGGCCGGGCTGTTTGGGGTAGATAAAGAACCATTTGAATGGCGCAAAATCCTTGGATTGCTGATCGCGATTTCCGGAATTGTTATATTTAAGTGGCAAAAATAAGAGTTTACTATTGTAAAATCATTAAGATTTCGTTACAATAAGGGTGGCATTATGGACAGGGGGACTCTTACTCTGAGAAATAAGAGGAGGACCCTTATGATAAAAATAAAAAACAGATGTTGTTATGCTGTGATGCTGATATTGTGCGGAACTTTGTTTCTTACAGGACTGACAGGATGTAAGAGCAGAGAGGCACAGTTTCTGATAGATGGATTGCAGGAAGCAAAGGCAGAGGTGGATGCGGAGTCATCAGAAGAGAAAACATCAGGACAGAAGTCGAAGAAAGATACAGATGAGAAGAAAGCTGATACAGAAGACCGACAGAATGATGATGGCAGTTCTGCAGAGTCCCGGAAAAAACAGGCAGAATCAGGTGGTTCAGATGCAGGTAATGGGACGGAGATAAAATCAACTGGGGAAACACAGCCTGAGATGATCTATGTAGATGTGTGCGGAGCAGTTGCAAATCCGGGAGTCTTTCAGCTGGCAGCCGGAAGCCGGGTGTTTCAGGCTATTGAGGCAGCCGGAGGATATCTTCCTGAGGCAGTGCAGAATTGTGTAAACCGTGCAGGAGTTCTGACAGATGGACAGCAGCTTTATATTCTTACACAGGAAGAGATGGAGCAGCAGGGGTTGGATCCGGCAGAGATGGCCGGAGCATCAGATGGACAGATGAACGGAAGTGCCGGGACAGGACAGAACACAGGGATAGCCGCTCAGGCTCAGCAGGATAACAGGATCAACATAAATACAGCAGATGAAACCCAGCTTACCACACTGACAGGAATCGGTGCGACACGTGCGCAGGCGATTATTGCCTACCGGCAGGAGAACGGGCCGTTTGCTGCGATAGAAGAGATTATGAATGTACAGGGTATCAAAGAAGGTACTTTTGCAAAGATAAAAGATGAGATAGTAGTAGGATAAGGAGAACCGAATGAGCAGGAAAGTTTTGGTAGTAGATGATGAGAAGCTGATTGTAAAAGGAATCCGTTTCAGTCTTGAGCAGGATGGTATGGAAGTGGACTGCGCTTACGATGGAGAAGAAGCAGTAGAGAAAGCAAAAGATAAAAAATACGATATTATCCTTCTGGATCTGATGCTGCCAAAGATGGACGGACTGGAAGTGTGTCAGCAGATTCGCGAATTTTCCAACGTACCAATCGTGATGCTGACAGCTAAGGGCGAAGATATGGACAAGATTCTTGGCCTGGAATATGGCGCTGATGATTATATCACCAAGCCATTTAACATCCTGGAGGTGAAAGCGCGTATCAAAGCAATCATGCGACGTGCAGGAAGTGACCATGAGGAGAAGGAAAAAGCCAAGAGTATCGAGGTGGGCGATCTTCGTATGGACTGCGAAGGAAGACGTGTGTTTATCGCAGGCAGAGAGATCAATCTGACAGCGAAGGAATTCGACGTACTGGAACTTCTCGTGTTTAACCCGAATAAAGTTTACAGCCGTGAGAACCTGCTGAATATTGTATGGGGATACGAATATCCGGGTGATGTGCGTACAGTGGATGTACATATCCGCCGCCTCCGCGAGAAGATTGAAACCAATCCGAGTGAGCCGAAATACGTGCACACCAAATGGGGCGTGGGATATTATTTCCAGGCACAATAAGATTTAACCGAATCAAGTAAGTTCCTTTCTTCAATTGCAAATATCCGATTGACAAGGAAAAATTTTAAAGATGAAATTGTAATGCAGTTGTGAAGATTGGAAATAGCTGTAATATAACAGAAAACAAAGAAGCTGATATTTCATAAATCATATGGTTATGAAATATCAGCTTTTTTGTATCAGTATCATTGTATCAGTATCATAGGAAATTACTCAGTAATATTTCTATGATATAAAAATCCTCCAGACAGGATCGAGAATATCTTGTCAACTTGATGTGGTGTTTAGTTTTGTTTTGTCTTATTTAGTGTGTAATTTTATTAATTTGATAAAAATTAAACAAACAAAAGCAACATTTATAGAGAAAAATGATATAAAATTAGAAAATTTCTATAAATCAGGTTGTTAAAATGACGAAAAAGGGTTATAATTATCGTTACAATATGTAAAGAGTGCAATAAAAAGAGAAAAAGAAGGTATAAGGAGGGTGCGAAATGCTAGATCAATCATTTTATCAGAAAGCGGACGAGATTATTGCTTTCTATGGTAAAAAGCCGGCATCACTGATTCCGATCATGCAGGATATTCAGGGCGTGTACAGATATCTGCCGGGAGAACTGCTGACCTATGTGGCTGATCAGATCGGAGTAACAGAAGCGAAAGCATTCAGTGTTGCAACATTCTATGAGAACTTTTCATTCGAGGCAAAAGGTAAATATGTGATCAAGGTCTGTGACGGAACAGCCTGTCATGTAAGAAAATCCATTCCGGTTCTGGAAGAACTGTATAAGAAACTTGGTCTGTCCAAGACAAAAAAGACGACAGACGATATGATGTTTACAGTGGAAACAGTTTCCTGTCTTGGTGCATGCGGACTTGCGCCGACAATGATGGTCAATGATGATGTTCATCCGAGAATGACACCGGAGAAAGCAGATGAGCTGATTGATAAACTGAGAGGGGGCGAACAGGGATGATCCAGAATAAAGAAGCATTGGACCAGGTCAGAGAAGAAGCCATAAAGGTGCTGGATTCTTATGACTGTCGTATTCTCGTCTGTTCAGGTACCGGATGTGTAGCGACCGGTTCCCAGAAGATTTATGAGAAATTCCTGGAGATCGCCAAGGATGCCCCGGGAGTAAGTATTGAATTTGGACCTCATGACAAAGATGCACACGTAGGTGTGAAGAAAACCGGATGTCAGGGTGTCTGTGAACTTGGACCGCTGGTTCGTATCCAGAAGGGTGACGACGTAATCCAGTATACAAAGGTTCAGATCGAAGACTGCCAGGAGATTTTTGAAAAGAGCGTTCAGGGAAATGAGACAATCGAGAGACTGCTTTATCAGAAAGGCGGTAAGGTAAGCCGCGGACCACAGGATATCCCGTTTATCGCAAAACAGACACGAATCGTTCTGAAAAACTGTGGCAAATTTGATGCGGAATCTCTGCAGGAATACATAGCAAGCGGTGGTTTCCAGGCGCTGGAGAAAGCGATGTTTGAGATGGATCCGGATCTGGTTATCGATCAGGTTGATAAATCCGGTATCCGCGGACGTGGAGGCGGTGGCTTCCCGGCTGGTAAGAAATGGATTCAGGTAGCCCGTCAGGCTGATCCTGTTCATTATGTAGTATGTAATGGTGATGAGGGTGACCCGGGAGCATTTATGGATGGCTCCGTAATGGAAGGTGATCCGTATCGTCTGATCGAAGGTATGATGCTTGCAGCTTACGCAGTAAGAGCACAGCATGGATATATTTATGTACGTGCAGAATATCCGCAGTCTGTAGCACGTCTGAAACATGCAATTGCAGTTCTGGAGGAGAACGGACTTCTGGGAGACAATATTCTCGGAACAGGATTCTCTTTCCATATGCATATCAACCGTGGTGCAGGTGCTTTCGTATGTGGTGAAGGCTCTGCCCTTACTGCTTCTATCGAGGGAAGCAGAGGTATGCCTCGTGTAAAACCGCCTCGTACAGTAGAGCAGGGACTTTGGGCGAAACCTACAGTCCTTAATAACGTAGAAACTTATGCAAATATTCCGGAAATCATTCTCAAAGGTGCTGACTGGTACAGAAGTATCGGTACAGAGGGTTCACCTGGAACAAAGACTTTCTCATTGACCGGTTCTATCGAAAATACAGGTCTGATCGAAGTTCCGATGGGAACAACTTTAAGAGAGATTATTTTCGATATCGGTGGAGGACTGAAATCCGGCGCTGCATTCAAGGCTGTTCAGATTGGTGGTCCGTCCGGCGGATGTCTGACAGAAGAACATCTGGATGTACCGCTTGACTTTGACTCTGTCAAGAAATACGGAGCGATCGTTGGTTCCGGTGGTCTGGTAGTTATGGACGAACATACCTGTATGGTAGAGGTTGCACGATTCTTCATGGGCTTTACTCAGAGAGAATCCTGCGGTAAATGCGGACCTTGCCGTATCGGTACGAAACGTATGCTTGAGATTCTTGAGAAGATCGTAGATGGTAAAGGTGAGATGGAAGATCTGGAGAAACTGGAACATCTTGGAAACTTTATCAAAGACCGTTCACTTTGCGGACTTGGTAAGAGTGCACCGCTTCCGGTACTTTCCACTTTAAAGAACTTCCGTGATGAATATGTAGAACATATCGTAGATAAGAAGTGCGCAGCTCATGTATGTAAGGCAATGCGTTCTTATGTGATCGATCCTGAAAAATGTAAAGGATGTACCAAGTGTGCAAGAAACTGCCCGGTTGGTGCTATCACAGGAAATAAGAAAGAGCCTCACAGCATTGATACCTCCAAGTGTATTAAGTGCGGAACATGTCTGGAAAATTGTGTATTCGGTGCAATTTCTGTGAATTAAGGAGGGTGAAAAGATGATTCATTTGACAATAGATGGAATTCCTGCAGAGGTAGAGAAAGGTACGACTATTCTGCAGGCTGCCAGACAGATCGGAGTGGAGATTCCTACACTCTGCTATCTGGAGAATGTATTGCCGGATGGTTCCTGCCGTTTATGCGTGGTAGAAGTAACAAACAATGGCAGAACCAAATTTGATACGGCATGTACACTTCGCTGTTCAGAAGGAGACGAAGTACAGACAATGTCCGAGAAGGTAGTTGCATATCGTAAAGATACACTTGACCTCCTTCTTTCCGACCATCGTGTACATTGCTTCTCATGCGAGGCAAACGGTGACTGTAAATTACAGGATTACTGTTTTGAATATGGTGTAACTGAGACAAGCTATCCTGGTGAAATGAAGGATATGCCGATTGATGATACAAACAAATTTTTTACCTATGATCCAAGCCTGTGTATTCTCTGCCACCGCTGCGTGAATACCTGTAAAGAAATCGTAGGAAGAGGTGCGATCGATACCATGGATCGTGGTTTCAACTCCGTAATCGGTGCACATTATAAACATAAATGGAATGAAGGTATCTGTGAATCCTGTGGTAACTGTGTTCAGGCCTGTCCGACAGGTGCGTTAACCATGAAGCGCAGAAAGAAATATCGTCCATACCAGATTGACAAGAAGGTTCTGACTACCTGTCCACATTGTGCAACAGGCTGCCAGTATTATCTCCTCATAAAAGACGGAAAGATTGTGGATACAGAGGCTGCAAACGGACCATCCAACAAAGGTCTGCTCTGCGTTAAAGGCCGCAGCGGAAGCTTCGATTTCGTACAGTCTCCGGAGCGTATCAAATATCCGTTAATTAAGAATAAAGAGACAGGTGAATTTGAACGTGCAACATGGGATGAAGCACTTGATCTTGTAGCTTCCAAGTTTATGGAAATCAAGAAGAAATATGGCTCTGATTCCCTTGCAGGTTTTGCATGCTCCAGATCACCCAATGAAGATATTTACATGGTACAGAAGATGGTTCGCTGCTGCTTCGGCACCAACAATACAGACAACTGTGCACGTGTATGTCATTCCGCATCTGTATCAGGTCTTGCAATGACTCTTGGCTCAGGCGCCATGACAAACCCTATCGAAGATATCACAAAGAATGCAGATCTGATCATGCTGGTTGGTTCCAATCCTGAGGAAGCACATCCTGTAGTCGGCATGCAGATCCGTCAGGCCATCAAGAGAGGCTGCAAGCTGATCGTAGTTGACCCTCGTGATATTGGTCTGGCTAAGAAAGCAGATATCCATCTGAAACTGAAACCAGGTACAAATGTTGCTTTTGCAAACGGTATCATGAATGTGATCCTTTCTGAAGGTCTTCAGGATGACAAGTTCATCGCAGAGCGTACAGAAGGTTTCGAAGAATTAAAGGAAATCGTAAAAGATTACACACCTGAGAAGGTAGCTGAGATCTGCCACATTGACGCAGACGATCTTAGAAAAGCAGCGATCATGTATGCAAAAGCTGATCGCGCTCCGATCATCTACTGCCTTGGTGTAACCGAACATTCCACAGGTACAGAGGGCGTTATGTCCATGTCCAATATGGCGATGATGGTTGGCAAGCTTGGACGTGAAGGCTGTGGTGTTAACCCGCTTCGTGGACAGAATAACGTACAGGGTGCCTGCGATATGGGTGCTCAGCCGAATGTATATCCAGGATATCAGAAGGTTACTGATCCTGCAGTTCGTGAGAAATTCGAGAAAGCATGGGGTGTAAAACTTGATCCGAATATCGGAACTCATGCAACTGATGTATTCCCGAAGGCAATCACAGGCGAGATCAAGGGTCTGTATATTTATGGTGAGGACCCGGTAGTTACTGATCCGGATACTACACACATTATCAAAGCATTAAAGAGCCTTGATTTCTTTGTACTTCAGGAACTTTTCATGACAGAGACAGCTCAGTATGCAGATGTTATTCTTCCTGGTGTAAGCTATGCAGAGAAAGAGGGTACATTTACCAATACAGAGCGTCGTGTACAGAGAGTCCGCAAGGCTGTCACAGTGCCTGGCGAGATGAGACTGGATACAGATATCATTATTGATCTGATGAACCGTATGGGATATCCGCAGCCACATCTGACATCTGCACAGATCATGGACGAGATCGCATCTCTGACACCGAGCTTTGCAGGTATCAGCCATGAACGTCTCGATAGTGAAGAAGTTCACGGACAGGGACTTCAGTGGCCATGTACATCCAAGGATCATCCGGGAACCCCGATCATGCATGTGGGTAAATTCTCCCGTGGTCTTGGCTGGTTCTATCCGGCTAAATATGTACCGTCCGCAGAGCTTCCGGATGATGATTATCCGATCATCCTGATGACAGGACGTATCCTGTATCACTACACAACAAGAGCTATGACCGGAAAGACACCTGAGCTTATGGAAATCGAAGGTAAATCATTTATTGAAATGAATATCGTAGATGCAGATAAACTTGGTATCAAAAACGGTGATAAAGTCAGAGTTTCTTCCAGACGAGGATTTATCGAATCTACCGCACGTGTAGGTACTAAGACTTCACCGGGTGAGAGCTGGATGCCATTCCACTTCCCGGATGGAAATGCAAACTGGCTGACGAATGCAGCACTTGACAAATATGCAAGAATACCGGAATATAAGGTATGTGCAGTTAAGATTGAGAAAGCATAAAAATTATATGGGGCTGTCGCTTGGATCTGCTGTCCTGGCGGCAGCTCCATATTCCTTTATATAAAATGAGATGAAATGATTTTTTATTTATTTACCAGAGCTTTTTTAACACGCTCTAAGATTATTACAAGGAGTATGTGGCATGCAGAGATTTCAGTCAATCCTTCAGTTTAAGAAAGTCAGTTGTAAGAACTGCTATAAATGTGTCCGAAACTGCCCGGTCAAGGCGATTCGAGTCCATGATCATCAGGCGAGAATTATCGAGAGCCAGTGTATTTATTGTGAGAAATGTATTCTTGTCTGTCCGCAGGATGCCAAGGAAGAACAGAATATGATCCCGGCGATTCGCAGTGCAATGGAAAATAAAGCGCAGGTTATTGCCTCGCTTCATCCGGCATATCTGGCGCGGTTCGGGGTAACTGGAATCAATAAAATCAGAGAAGCAATGAAGAAACTGGGATTTGCAGATGTGGCAGATGCGGCTGAGGGCGCAAGTTTGATGACGGCGCAGTATCGGGCTCTTTTTCCGGAACAGAAAGAGCTGGGTGTGATGATTTCTTCCGCCTGTCCGGTAATCGTGCAGCTGATAAAGAAACATTATCCACATCTTCTGGGAAATCTGGTGCAGTCTGCTTCTATGATGCAGTTTCATGCCAATTACCTTAAGAAGCAGTATCCGAAAGCAAGAATTGTTTATGTAAGTCCATGCATTTCTGTTATGTCAGAACTGCGGGAGCCTGGCAATGAAGTAGACTATGTGATCACGTTGGAGGAACTGGCAGAATGGCTGAAGAAGGAAGGCATTTCCGTAAAAGAGGAAGAACCGGAACGAAGTGCCTACCGCTCAAGAGAGATTGCCCTTGCAGATGGACTGACGGATCTTCTGGGAACAGTAAAGGGAATCCGTAAGCTTTCTGTAAGTGGAATGGAGCAGTGCAGGGAAGTTCTGAAAGAACTCCATCCGGAGGATTTTGAGAACTGTTTTCTGGAAATGTATGCATGCAGCGGTGGCTGTGTGGCCGGTCCGTCCTTTCAGATGAAAAAAGGACGTTACCTGGCGGATGTTTTTGCGGTTAAAAATGCAGCTTTTGGAAAAAATTTTCACGAAGAAGCGGGAGATTATGAATTACCGGAATTTGAGCTGAGAAGGAATTTCGGTTATTGTCCTGCGCAGGTTCAGGCGGAGGATGAGGTTTCTGAGGAAGAAATCAGAGATGTGCTGGCTGAAATGGGAAAATTTTCTCCAAAGGATGAATTAAACTGCGGTGCCTGCGGGTATAACACCTGCAGGGAGAAAGCAATCGCCATTATCCAGAATAAGGCTGAGGTTGCCATGTGTATTCCGTATATGCGGGCAAGGCAGGAGAGTTATTCTAATAAGGTCTTTAATGCTATGCCAGGACTTCTGGTAACAGTTGATTATAACCTGAAGATTATTCAGATGAATCAGGCTGCAACGAAGTTGTTTAATGTACCGAAAAAAAGGCGGCTGATCGGCAAACCGGTATCAGAGATCATGGACGATTACAGTCTTGCCAGCATTCTGGCTTTTGACCGGAATCTGATGCAGGATGAGATTTATCTGGAAGATCAGAAGTGTTATCTGGATCGTGTAATGACCAATGATAAAGAGAATAAAATGATACTCTGTATTATGAAGGACATCACGAAAGAACGGAAACATAAGGATCAGATTTATCATGCGCAGGTTGAAGCTGCGCGGATGGCGGATAAACTGGTGGAAGAACAGCTAAAGATCGTTCAGCAGATTGCAGGGCTTCTGGGAGAGACTGCGGCGGATACCAAGGTTGCTGTTGAAAAGCTGAAAAATACCATACTTCTGGAGAGTGAAGAACCGAATGAAAAGAAATAGGCATCAGGGACTGAATGTGGAGTTTGACAGACTTTGCATTGATTTTGGTCACGTGAGTCTGAATAAGAAGAAAGAATTCTTATGTGGAGACTGCTATAAAATTGAAGAAAATGATAAAGATCATGTGCTGGTTCTTTCGGATGGTCTGGGCAGCGGGGTGAAGGCAAATATTCTTTCCACGCTGACGGCTACGATGCTCAGTACCATGATCATCAATCAGGTAGAACTGGATGAGGCAGTGCGTGCGGTCGCAAAAACTTTGCCGGTGTGCAGTGTGCGGAATCTGGCATATGCAACCTTTACGGTGCTGAATTTTCAGGGAAAACAGGTCAGTCTTTATCAGTTTGATAATCCGGATGCGATTCTGATCAGAGATGGGAAACTCTTTGATTATCCGGTGGAAACCAGTATGATCGAAGAGAAAGAAATTCATAAGAGCTGTTTTGAGCTGAAAGAAGAGGATATGCTGATCATTATGTCTGACGGTGTGACGAATGCCGGAATGGGAAAGACCACTAATGGAGGCTGGGGCAGAGAAGATGTGATGGCTTTTTGCAGAGCGAAATATCATAAGGGTATGAGTGCGCAGGAGATGGCTGGTTATCTGGCTGAGGCAAGTCTGGATCTGAACCTGAATGAGACAGATGATGATATTACGGCTATCGTGCTTAGAATGCGTCAGAAACAGGTTGTAAACATTATGATCGGACCGCCGAGTAAGGAAGAGCATGATGAACGATATCTGAAATCTTTCTTTGAGGAAGAAGGGTATCATGTGATTTGTGGCGGGACGACTGCCCAGTGTGCTGCCAGATATCTTGGAAAAGAGCTGGTTTCTCTCAGTGATACTGCCTGCGGGGAGGTTCCGGGGTATTATAAGCTGGAAGGAGCAGAACTGGTGACGGAAGGCTTTCTCACAATTGAACATTTGCTGGAATATTGTGAGGAGTGGCTGGACGATAAGCTGGCATTTAATAAGCTGAAACGAAAGAAAGATGCAGCTGCATTGCTGGGAGTTCTGCTTTTCGAGAAGGCTACGGATATTAATTTTTATTTTGGTGGTGCGATTAATAAGAATAATGCAGAGCTGGGAATTACGGAGAAGCGTAAAGAAGAAGCGGCAGAACAGCTTGTGGAATATCTTCGGAATGCGGGGAAGAATGTCAATATTGCATTCTGGGCTATTTAACCGAATCAATAAGCAGTTATTCGGTGTAGAGTCACGTAGCGGAAGCGGATTGCGAATGTCCGATTGACTATTTATACGTTTGGCAAACAGGAAGGATGAGGCAGAAAATGGCGAAAATATTATGTGTGTGTATCAGCAAAGAACGCAAGACCAGTTCGCAGAACATTCATGAATGCGAAGCAGATCTGCAGGGACTTGTTGGCGATGTGCACTATGGAATGGGCGGAAGAAAACAGGTCAGTCTTCTCCCGTATGAAAAGGTAAAAGAATACTTTGACAAGTCAGATGAAACTTTTCGATATGGAAGGTTCGGCGAGAATCTTCTGGTAGAGGGAATTAACTGGGAAACAATTAAAGAAGGAAATAGATTTCATTGCAAAGATGTGCTTCTGGAAGTGGTTCGGATTGGAGCAGGAGGTCCTGCATCCGATGCATATAAAGGCGAGAAAGTCTGCTCACCGATGGAACCATGGTTTGTTTTTTGCCAGATTCTGAAGAAAGGAATCCTAAAAGAAGGAGCGGAAATTAAAAGATAAAAGGAGGATTTAGTGCGTGGAGGGAATCAGTGTAGAACAGGCAACAGAGATGATTCTGCAATATACGCCTGTAATAAATGAGACAGAAGAAATTGAACTGGATAAAACAGGGGGAAGAATTCTGGCACAGGATATGGTGGCAGAGTTTGACAATCCTCCTTTTGATAAATCTCCGGTGGATGGATATGCGTGTAAAGCGGAAGATCTTGCAGGTGCATCACCGGATACTCCGGTGATGCTGAAAGTAATGGAAGAGGTTGATGCGGGACAGTATTCAGAAAGAGAGATACAGAGCGGGCAGGCAGTACGCATTATGACCGGTGCTGCGATTCCGAATGGCTGCAATTGCTGTATTTATCAGGAGAATACCAATTATGGAGAAGATATCGTAGAAGTATATTGCGGGCAGGAAAAATGGGACAATTATTGCTTTGCGGGTGAGGATTTCAAAAAAGGAACGACGCTTCTGAAGAAAGATACGCGTATTGGCTATGTGGAAGCCGCTGTTCTTGCAGGTATGGGCGCGGCGAAAGTGCCGGTGTACCGTCAGCCCAAGATCGTTCTTCTGACTACAGGAGATGAAGTGGTAGAACCGGGAAGTCCTTTGCCGGAAGGAAAGATTTATAACAGCAATATGACCATGCTTTCAGCCAGACTGCGGGAGCTTGGAATCACACCTTTTTATATGGAGGCGGTCAAAGATGATCCGCATATTATGGCAGAGAAACTAAAAGAAGTGGCAGAACAGGCAGATATGATTATTACCACAGGCGGCGTTTCTGTGGGAAAGAAAGATATCATGCACGAATCCCTGAAACTCATTAGCGCAGAGAGAATTTTCTGGAGAGTAAAAATGAAACCGGGAATGCCGACACTGTTTTCGGTTTATCATAAAGCGGTTTCTGATAATGCCGCTACAGATGGCAGTGATTCCGGGAAGGATATTCCAGTTATCAGTCTTTCAGGAAATCCATTTGGTGTTGCAGTTACTGTGGAAATGTTGATTCGACCGGCATTGGAGAAAATGATGCGAAATCCGTCTGTTGGCTTGAAACAGATAGCTGGAATCATGGCTGATGACTTCCCGAAAGGAGTAAAAGGCCGCCGTTTTATCCGCGCACATTGGGAGAATGGGGAATTTCATCTTCCAAACGGACTTCATTCCAATGGCGTACTCAGCTCTATGGCAGGCTGTAACTGTCTGATTGACACGAAAACGATGGAAAAAACGGAGAGTAAGGATCTGAACGTTGGAGATAAGGTGAGCGCGATTTTACTTTGAGAGGAATAAGAAACTGGTGGAAAGAAAAAGAATATTTGCAATCAGCGGAGTGAAGAATTCCGGAAAAACAACGCTGATCTGCAAATTGCTGGAGATTTTTAAAGAAAAGGGGCTTAAGGTGGCTGTACTGAAGCATGATGGTCATGATTTTGAGCCTGATGTACCGGGAACGGATACATATCGTCAGCTTCAGGCGGGAGCTTACGGGACAGCAGTTTTTTCGGCGGGGAAATATATGCTGGTAAAGCAGCAGCCTCAGATATCGGAATCGGAATTAGTGGAATTTTTTCCGGAAGCGGATTTGATTTTGCTGGAGGGATTTAAATACAGCGATTATCCCAAAATTGAAATTATACGTAAAGGAAATTCAATGATGAGTGTCTGCAATCCAGAAAGACTGATGGCGATTGCCACCAATCTGGATGCAGAAGAAAGAGATACATTGCCTATACTGGAGAAAATACCGTTTTTTGAACTGGACAATGCAAAGAGTATAGCGGAATTTATTCTGTCGGATTATTTCCATTAAAGAGTTTCATACGGTCGCGGCGTGCGGCGCAGATTAGTGTAAGCTGATATTCTTTGGCCATGGCAACTGCCTCGGCGGATGGAGAGGCCTTACTTGCCAGAACAGGAATGCCGGCGCGGATTGCTTTGATCGCCATATCAGTAGGGATACGTCCGCTGGAATAAACGATACATTTTTTCAGATCAATGTTGTGGCGCAGAGCATAGCCGATGGCTTTGTCCAGTGCATTGTGGCGGCCGATATCCTCACACTGGAAAAGCAGTTCTCCGTCACAGGAGAGAAAACAGCTGTGAGTTGCCCAGGTCTGGCTGTGAAGCGGTGTGCCGTTTGCAAAACAGTCTGCCAGATCGAAGACCCATTGTTTCTTCCATGGAATCGGAGTGACTGGTGCAAGTGGCTCATCTGTGGTAAAATAATCATTAAGAATACGATTTCCGGTGCAGCAGGTAGGAGTAGGCGCAACATAATCTTCGTTTTCCTCATGAGGCTGCCCGGATTTATTTTTATTTAAGATCACGCGGGCACGTTTGCCAAATTCGCAGATGTAGATTTGCTCTATATCGTCAGCGGATGAGATGATTCCCTCGGTGAAGAGACGTCCGAGAACCAATTCAGCCATATGTTCCGGAATACAGACAAGCTTCATAGTTAAACGCTCATTTACGTACACATTCATCATGTGTTCCACCAGAATAGGTTCTGTCTCTTCGTGAGCTTCTCCATCACGGCCAAGAAACTCATAGGTGACATTTTCGAGAAGATTCAGATTGTGGTATTGTTCGTTGATTTTCATATGATGAGTCCTTTCTTATATAAGGAGATTTTGTATTACTGTTCGGATGATACATCATCCCCTGAGATATTTGGTACGAATGTAAAAAATGGGGGATATATGATACAAATTTATGTGTTTGGATTACGGAGCAACAGTAATATTATTTGATACTTCCAGTATAAACTGCGGTCTGTAGGGTGTCAAATGAAATGGAGATTGTTACTAGGAACGGAGTGAACAGTAACACGGAGTGAACAGTAACTGGATATTAACTATAAATTAAAAGGCAGGTAGAGCCAATTATGATAGATAAATACGGAAGAAACATTGACTATTTAAGAATTTCCCTCACAGACAGATGCAATCTTCGATGCATCTACTGTATGCCGGAGGAAGGCGTGAAATCACTTTCGCACGCAGAAATCCTCACATATGACGAGATCCTTCGTATCTGCAGGTGCGGTGCAGAACTGGGGATTCGCAAGATAAAACTGACAGGCGGAGAGCCCCTTGTGCGAAAAGGCTGCGCAAGTCTTGCCGGACAGATCAAGGCAATTCCGGGAATCGAAAAGGTAACACTGACGACAAACGGAATTCTGCTGGAGGAACAGCTGGATGATCTGCTGAAGGCAGGAATTGATGCCATTAATATCAGTCTGGATACGCTTGATCCGGAGCTGTTTAAGAAAGTGGCAAGAAGAGATGACCTTGCCAAGGTGTTAAAGGGAATTGAAGCAGCACTTACTCATCCGGGACTGTCACTGAAAATCAACAGTGTACCTGTCATCAAAGAAAAAGAGAACTTCATAGCTGTTGCCGGACTTGCAAAGAAATATCCGATCCACGTGCGGTTCATTGAGATGATGCCTATCGGATATGGAAAACAATTTCCATTTCAAGACGAGGAATCCATCAAAACAGTACTGGAAGAAGCATATGGACCGATGCATGCGGTAAAAGAACGCTATGGAAATGGACCTTGTCATTATTATGAAATTGCGGGATTTAAGGGAAAAATCGGATTTATCAGTGCCATGACGCATAAATTCTGCAATCAGTGTAATCGTGTGCGTCTGACATCAGAAGGATTTATGAAAGGATGCCTCCAGTATCAGGAAGGCACAGACCTTAGAGGGTTAATGCGCGGCGGATGCACAGATCAGGAACTGAAAGAGGCAATTTACCAGGTAATCTGGAATAAACCGGTCAGCCATAATTTTTACGAAGCAAAGACAGAGCAGGATGAGATTCGAGGAATGTCGCAGATTGGCGGATGATTTACAAAAGCAGGGGGAGTTGATAATGCAGAAAATATCTATGATAATTCTTGCCGGTGGTGCAAGCCGCCGTATGGGATGTGATAAATCAGATCTTATGATAGATGGAAAGACGTTTCTTGAAATGCAGATAGAAAAAGGAGAAAAGCTTGGAATCAGTGATATTATTTTGTCTGGTTATCATGGAGAAAAGAAATATAAATATCCGGTTGTGACAGACCGCATTCCGGGAAAAGGACCACTTGGAGGTCTGGAAGCATGCTTGCGCAGGGCAGAGAACCCACATTGTCTGGTGCTTGGTGTTGATGTGCCGCTAGTTCCGGTGCAGGAGTTGTCTGCATTGATTAGTACTGTGAACAGAGCAAAGTCAGATGCTGTAATTCTGAGACATAGCGGTCATGAGGAGCCATTGATGGGAATTTACAGGACAGACCTGGCGGATTCGATGCTGGAGGAAATCACTCTTAGAAAGGGTTCTGTATTTGCTTTCCTGAGAAAAACTGGATATGAATGCTATGAAAGCCAGGCAGAAGACTGGTATTTTTCTAATATTAATGATCCGGAAATTTATAAAGAGACAGTTGAAAAACATTTTGGACAGAAATAAAAAGGTTCAGGTTAAGGAAAAATTTATATGCCAGATAAAAACGATTAGCTTATGATTTGGGTTTATGATAGAAAATTTATGGTAGAAAAGCTTTTTCTTATGTGATAAGATGATATCAATTCGGGAAACAAAAATGTGTTCTGCGGATAAAGAATGTATGGGCAAAAGTGCATACAAAAAGAGAACGGAGTTGAAAAGATGAAAAAGAGAAACAATTTTTTCAGAAGTCTGCGTTTTCGTATTCTGATTATCTTGATCATTCTGGGAATTGTGCCAGGTGTTATTGTGACTTATACAATGCTCCATAACTATCAGGACCGGGCGGTTTCAATGCTTTCTGAGAGAGTAAGCGACCAGTGTGATATTCTGTGCAATCTGATCATCAAAGAGAATTATCTCAATGATACAGACTCAGAGACTGTAAACAGCAAGCTGGAGCTGTTTTCCAATGTGTATAATGGACGTGTTCTGCTGGCTGACAGAGATTTTAAGATAGTGAGCGATACGTTCCACACGGAAGAGGGAAAGACACTTCTGAGTTCTTTAGCTGTATCATGTCTTAAGGATGGAATTTCAAGCAATTATGATGCAAAGAATAAAGTGCTGGAACTGGCTGTGCCTGTCCAGAGTCCGGATGTTCAGCAGTTTCAGGGAGTTATGCTTGTAACTGTTTCGGCGATTGATATCGCAGAGACACTTGCGGAACTGGAACAGAGAGGCGTCATGCTGATTGGAATCATTATTGTTCTTGCAGGATTTCTGGCATGGCTGTTATCGACGATACTTGTAAAACCACTTGCCAGAGTAACGAAATCTATCGAGGATCTGACGGATGGAGTGCTGGATGAAGAAATCAGTGTTCCTGACTATACAGAGACAGAACTGATCACAGATGCTTTTAATAAGATGGTTAACCGCATGAGAATTCTGGATGAATCCAGACAGGAGTTTGTATCAAATGTGTCTCATGAGCTGAAAACACCGCTGACATCCATGAAAGTCCTGGCAGATTCGCTGGTAGGGCAGCAGGGAATTCCGGAGGAACTTTATCAGGAATTTATGGGTGATATCACTGCCGAGATCGACAGGGAAAATAAGATTATCACTGACTTACTTTCTCTTGTAAAAATGGACAAGAAAGCTGCGGATGTGAATATCACGCATATGGATATCAATCAGCTTCTTGAGGACATCCTTAAGCGCCTGCGCCCGATTGCAGATAAGCGGAATATTGACCTGATTCTGGATTGTTTCCGGCCTGTAGAGGCAGATGTGGATGAGGTCAAATTTACTCTGGCGATCAGTAACCTGGTGGAGAATGGCATTAAATATAATGTGGATGATGGCTGGGTACGCGTATCGCTGGATGCGGATTATAAGTATTTCTATGTAACAGTGGCAGACTCCGGCATGGGAATTCCAGAGGACAGTATAGAGAGAATCTTTGAACGTTTCTATCGTGTGGACAAATCGCATTCGAAAGAGATCGGAGGAACCGGTCTTGGACTGGCAATTACCAAAAGTTCTATTGCAATGCACCATGGAGCAATCAAAGTATTCAGCAGAGAGGGCGAGGGAACTACATTCTCAGTCCGCATTCCTCTGTCATATATACCGTCATAGGAGGTGCCGTTGTGAGAAAAAAATTTACAATGATCATATCCATGTTGATATTGAGCCTCCTATTGGCAGGATGCTCAATAGAGGTGCATGAAGATCCAAATAAACAAAAAAGCGTATATTATCTGTATGATATCAGTGCTGACGAAACACAGCTTCAGAAAGAATCTTATTTTCCAGAGGAGACAACTGCGGAGTATATGCTGAAAGATATGATGCAGCGGATGAACAGTCAGGAAGCTGACTCGGCGGATGGAATAGGTCTTTTGCCAGAGGGCGTGCAGATGAATTACAGCATTGAAGGAGATGTACTGGTTGTGAACTTTAACAGTCAGTACAGTGATATGAGTCGTGCAAGAGAACTGCTTGTGCGTGCGGGGGTTGTCAAAACTTTCCTGCAGGTTCCGGGAATCAGCTCTGTGAAGTTTACGATAGAGAATGAAGACCTGACAGATTCCAGAGGCCAGGCAGTGGGAAATATGACAGCAGATACTTTTGCCGAGTTTACGGGAAGTGAGCCGGATGCCTACTGCAGCAATACATTTACGCTCTATTTTACGGACAAAGAAGGTCAGAAACTGGTAAAAGAGCAGAGGACAGTGCGGTATAAACGTAGTATTCCAAAGGAAAGGATCGTCCTGGAGCAGCTTATGAAAGGACCACTGGAGAAAGGGCATTACCCGACGATTCCGGAGAACACCGAGGTTTTGGATGTAACGATAGCAGACAGAGTCTGTTATGTAGCATTTGACAGGGTATTTTCCTCTTATGCATTAGATGTGTCGGAAAATATACCGGTGTATTCTGTAGTAAACTCACTGCTGGATGCGGTTGAGGCGGACAAAGTGCAGATTACCGTTGGTACGACGGATAAGCTGGATACCTTTGGTGAGAAAATGGCGCTGTATCGTTTCTATGAACGAAATGACAAGTTGGTCATTAAAGAATGAGAGATGAAAGTTCTTATGTGATTAATTAAATGACTATCATGATCAGCAGACGAAACATACAAGTTAAAATTTTGTTATCAGATGTAAATTCGTAATGGTTTCGAACTCGCAACTCCGAGCGTAGGGAATAATTGCGAAGCAACAATATAAGAGAAGAGGTGCAAGAGTGAGGAGACGCCCGGTGTGTATCCTGTGCCTGCTTCTGGTTGTTTTTCTGTGTGTGACAGACTGGCTGGGATTTTCCCTGATACGGGGAAATCCACTGCCAGAGTCTGTGCAGACATGGATCAATAAGCACCCGGAATCCACCATCTGCGGGGAGGTGGTCAGGTGCCAGGAGAATGAAGAAACACAATCTGTATATCTGAAAAATACTTATCTTATTTACAATTCTGAAAAAGTTTCCATTGATAATGTAAAGGTTTATTTGCAACAAAAAAAGTATAATACGGACAAAAAGGACAATCACAATAAACTTCTGGCAGGAAGTCTTGTTTTTGTGTCCGGAAAGCTGGAAGAGATAGAAAGTCCACGAAATCCGGGTGAATTTGACAGTAAACAGTATTATGCCTGTCAACATATTTATTATGTGATGAAAAAAGGAAAAATAAAAAAACAGTCGCAGAATCATTCGGCATATGGACAGTTTCTGATTAATATGCGCCAGAGATTTGCGGAAATTCTGGAGAAAACCTGTGGGGCTGAGGCGGGAGCATTTGAAGCAATCGTGCTTGGTGATAAGAGCAATCTGGATCCGGAATTGAAGATGCGTTATCAGATGGCCGGAATCATACATATTCTGGCGATTTCAGGTCTTCATATCAGCCTGCTCGGAATGGGATTGTATAATATGCTGAAAAAAGCAGGGTTTGGTATCTGGCCTGCCGGTTTACTGGCACTGATAATCATGCTGCAATACGGAATGATGACCGGCGGAGGCGTTTCCACGATGCGCGCAGTTTGTATGTTTTTGCTTTCTGTAGGGGCAAAAATCGCGGGGCGGATTTATGATATGCCTACGGGGATGGCAGTGGCGGCAATTCTGATTCTGGTGGAGAACCCTGCTTATCTGCTGGATGGGGGATTCTGGCTGTCCTTTGGGTCGGTGATCGGAATCGGATGCGTGTGGCCGGTGATTCAGGAAGCATTGGGAAATTTGGAGAAAGAGGATAACGCAGGAAAGAAGATACTATGGTCTTTTCTGGCATCAGGAGTAGTACAGTTTACTACACTTCCGATTGTTTTGTGGTTTTATGGAGAAGTGTCGGTGATGGGGATTTTCCTGAATCTTCTGGTACTGCCTACAGTGGGAGTTGTATTGGGAAGTGGAACGGCAGACGCACTTTTGGGGTTGATCAGTATAAAAGGTGCGTTTGTGGTGGCTATTCCGGGAAGAACCATTTTGAAGATTTATGAGGTACTGGTTATTATAATCGGAAAACTGCCATTTTGCACCTGGGTTGGCGGAAAGCCTGAAATGTGGCAGATTGTGGATTATTATCTGATTCTGGCGGGTGCGGTGTGGATATATCGGATTTCGGAGAAAAAATACAAAGAAAATAAAACGGCGGTGATGAAAAAAAGAAAGGAAATCTGGAAATTCAGATGTCTATGTGCAGGTATGGTATGCCTGGGGATTCTTCTGATCGGATATAAACCGAAAGAGGATTTTCGAATTGCCTGTCTGGATGTTGGGCAGGGAGATGGAATTGTGATAGAAATGGAGAACCAGTGGAATATTCTGATTGATGGCGGAAGTACGAATAAAAGCAGTCTGGGACAATATCAGTTAATTCCGTACCTGAAAAGCAGAGGGATTTCCAGACTGGATGGAATTTATATTTCCCATACGGATGAGGATCATATTAGTGGCGTAAGGGAAATTCTGGACTATATAAGCAAAGGTCTGACGATTATACGTGTGGAAAATCTGATCCTGCCGGACTGGGATGAGGTTCAGGATAATAAAAACTTTCAGGAGTTGACAGAATTAGCAAAGGCAGCAGGGACACGGGTGATTTATGTAAATGCCGGAGATAGAGTCAGATACGGAGAGACTACCTTGAAAGTATTATGGCCGGAGGCAGGAGCGACCGGAAAAGAAGTGAATGAGGATGCCATGGTGATTGAAATGACAAACGGAGCGTTCAAAGGAGTTTTTACAGGAGATATCGGAAAGGATACGGAAGACAAATTATTGCAGAAGGGAGTTCTGGAGGATGTGGATTTTCTGAAAGTGGCACATCATGGTTCGAAATATTCCACAGGAGAAGAGTTTCTTGATGTTGTAAAACCGGAATTATCCGTTATTTCCTGTTCTGCGACAAACACATATGGTCATCCCTCGCCGGATACGCTGAAGCGCCTGGAAAACAGCGGAAGTAAGGTGCTGATTACGAAGGATGTGGGTGCAGTTACGATATATAGGAAGAGAGAACATACCTTTGTGAAAAGTTACTGCGTACTTCGTGGGATAGTAGCGTGTGCACAGTAACGTAAAGATTAGGTTACTGTTCACAGGTAGTATCCCGCGAGGTGTTTTTTGTGAGCGACGGTCACCTACAGAACCTGCCACTGGCAGCTTCTTACGGATGCCTGGCAACAGAAAACCCGAGACATGCCGCGCGAATTTATGCGAATAGCATAAATTCTGTGCATCGCGAAGCGTGTTACTGAGAACGCAGTGAACAGTAACAAGATTAGTGATTTACAGTAATATATTTAGGTGTCTTGACACCTAAATAGTCAGGTAGTATAATGGCACAGACAAAAAAGAAAATCCGGTATGATACCGGTGCGAGGAAAAAAAGAAATGAAAGAACATTATGATGTCATTATTGTAGGAACCGGAGCGGCAGGTCTGTACTGTGCGCTGAATCTCCCGGAAAAAATGAAAATTCTTCTGATCACCAAACAGGAAGCTGATCAGTCAGATTCTTTTCTGGCGCAGGGCGGAATCTGCATGCTGCGTGGAGAAGATGATTATGAAAATTATTTTGAAGATACCATGCGTGCCGGGCACTATGAAAATGATAAAAGAGCGGTTGATCTGATGATTCGCAGTTCCAATGATATTATCAGAGATCTGCTGCGTTATCATGTAGATTTTGCAAGAGATGGTCTGGGGAACCTGGCATTTACCAGAGAGGGTGCACATTCTCAGCCAAGAATCCTTTTTCATGAGGATATTACAGGGAAAGAGATTACACAGACACTTCTGAATGTCGTCAGAACAAAGGAAAATATAGAAATCTGTGAATATATGACGATGGTTGACCTGATTTCCAAAGAAAATACGGTTTGCGGAATTATCGTTATGAATCAGGAGGAGCAGGCGTTTCCGGTCTATTCTTCGTATGTGGTTCTTGCATGCGGCGGAATCGGCGGTCTGTTCAAAAATTCAACTAATTTTTCTCATATAGCAGGAGACGGTGTGGGAATTGCCATGAAGCATCATGTAGCAATGGAAAATCTGGATTACATACAGATTCATCCGACAACCCTCTATTCTCACAAACCGGGACGACGATTTCTGGTTTCTGAGTCCGTCAGGGGAGAAGGAGCAATATTGTATGATAAAAACGGACAGCGTTTTACTAATGAATTACAGCCAAGAGATCTGCTGAGTCAGAAAATTTTTTCGCAGATGGAGAAAGACGGAACAGAATTTGTGTGGGAAGATATGCGTCCGCTCGGAGAAAAGACGATCATGGAGCATTTTCCACATATTTATGAACAGTGCGTAGAAGAAGGATTTGACCCGAGAAAAGAGCCAATTCCGGTTGTTCCGGCCCAGCATTATTTTATGGGTGGAATTAAAGTTAACCTGGGAAGCAAGACGTCTATGAAAGGGCTTTATGCCTGTGGGGAAACGAGCTGTAACGGAGTTCATGGCAGAAACCGCCTGGCAAGCAATTCCCTGCTGGAATCTTTGGTCTTTGCAAGAAAGGCCGCAGATGATATGATATTTGGACAGGCACCTGAATATATAAAAGCAGATGCAGTCGATATGAAAATGTACGAAAACAGGGAAGAATTGCTGGATGGCTATCATAAGGCAGTATTAAACGAAATTGAAAGGATGAAAAAGAGTCATGAATAATATTACGATGAAAATGCAGGCAGATGAACTGATCCGTATGGCACTTCAGGAGGACATTACAAGCGAGGATGTTTCCACAAATGCAGTTATGCGCAGCGCAGTTAAAGGAAGTGTAGAACTTCTGGCAAAGGAAGATGGAATTATTGCCGGACTGGATGTATACGCAAGAGTATTCCAGATTCTGGATGAGAAGACTGAGATCAGCTTTAACGTCAAAGACGGAGATAGTGTAAAGAAGGGAGAGCTTCTTGCAACAGTAACCGGAGATATTCGTGTTCTTCTCTCCGGAGAAAGAGTTGCGCTGAATTATCTGCAGAGAATGAGTGGAATTGCCACCTACACGAATCAGGTTGCAAAGCTCCTTGAAGGAAGTAAGGTGACACTTCTGGATACCAGAAAGACCACACCAAACTGTCGTGTCTTTGAAAAATATGCAGTGCGTGTAGGCGGCGGATGCAATCACAGATATAACCTTTCAGATGGTGTACTTCTGAAAGATAACCATATCGGTGCAGCCGGAAGCGTGGCAAAAGCAGTAGCGATGGCAAAGGAATATGCACCATTTGTCCGCAAGATCGAAGTGGAAGTAGAGACGATGGAACAGGTAGAGGAAGCAGTAGAGGCGGGGGCAGACATCATTATGCTGGATAACATGACACCGGAAATGATGAAAGAGGCAGTAGACTTCATTGCAGGCCGTGCACAGACAGAATGCTCCGGAAATATTACAAAAGAAAATATTGCTAAAATTCTGGAAACCGGTGTTGATTTTGTCTCCAGTGGAGCACTTACACATTCCGCACCGATTCTGGATATTTCAATGAAAAATCTTCATGCGGTCGAGGAATAAAGATATGAATACTGCGCAGAGAAGAACTGAAATTTTAAAACTCCTTCATCAGGCAGAGAAACCGGTGGCGGCCAGAGCGCTGGCAGCACAGTTTGGCGTGAGCCGACAGGTAATCGTGCAGGATATGGCTGTAATCCGGGCCTCTACACCAGGGATTCTGTCTACTACAAAAGGGTATGTATTGCAGCAGGATAAAGACAGCGCATGTACCAGAGAATTTAAAGTCCGTCATGGACAGGAACAGGCAGCGGAGGAACTGAATCTGATCGTAGACTGCGGAGGCCGTGTAAAAAATATCAGTATCAGCCATAGAGTTTACGGGCGTGTCAGTGCGGAAATGGACATTCGATCCAGACAGGATGTAAATGAATTTGTCCAGGCAATCAACAGCAGCCATTCTACTGTGTTAAGCAGTGCAACTTCCGGATATCATTATCATCTGGTAGAGGCTGCCAGCCAGGAAAGACTTGATCTGATCGGAGAACAGCTGGAAAAGGCAGGATTTCTTGCGCCACTCCAGCCCTGGGAAGTGGAAAACCAGGAATAGTGGACAGGCATTTGCAGAGAAATTCAGATATCCGATTGACCAGAAATAAGTTTCCTGACCTGATTGTGAAGAGCAATAAGTAGTGGGAAATTAAGTACAGTAAAGGAAATAAAAAAATGACAATAGCAGAAATTCAGCAGGAAATCCTGCGGATGAAAAAAGAACAGGACATTTGCATTCTTGCACATGCATACCAGGGTCAGGAGATTCTGGAAGTGGCAGATTATACAGGAGATTCTTACGGACTGAGCGTACAGGCTTCCAAAAGAGACTGCAGCGGTGTGATTATGTGTGGTGTCCGTTTTATGGCAGAAACATGTAAGATTTTAAGCCCGGATAAGAGAGTATGGCTGGCAAATCCTGTAGCAGGCTGCCCGATGGCAGAGCAGCTTGATCTGGAAGGACTGCGCGAATTAAAAGCACAGTATCCGGACTATGCAGTAGTTGCCTATATCAATACAACTTCAGAACTTAAAACAGAATGTGATGTATGTGTAACTTCCTCTTCAGCAGTTGAAATCTGCCAAAAACTGGAGCAGGATAAAATCTTATTTATCCCGGATCCTAATCTGGGACATTATGTAGCAGAGAAACTTCCGGAGAAAACATTTGCATTTTACAGAGGCGGCTGTCCGAGACATATCGTAGTGAGTGCAAAAGACGTGGAAAAAGCCCGTGCAGCTCATCCGGGCGCACTTTTCCTGGTACATCCGGAATGCCGCCAGGAAGTAGTAGAACAGGCGGATTTCGTAGGCTCAACAACGGGAATTATGGAATTTGCCGAAAAGTCAGAACATAAAGAATTTATTATCGGAACAGAGAATAGTATTGTAGAACATCTACAGTTCGCCTGTCCGGATAAGAAATTCTACCCGGTTACGGTACAGCTTACCTGCATGAATATGAAAGTGACCACTCTGATGGATATTTATAACTGTCTGAAGGGCAGAGGCGGCGAAGAAATTTTCCTGCCACAGAATGTCATGGAAGGTGCCGGAAGATGCATTCACAGAATGGTGGAGCTGGGCGGCTGATATATATATAAAATTCTACTGGTCATTAGAAAAGAAAATTGGTACAATTATATGGTGGCAGAGTGGTATCACTTTGTCATCATTTTTGTTATCATCATGATAGAAAAATGATATAATGATGTTAGGGTCAAAAGGCATTTTGCCCCTAACTTGATATCTACGAATTGCTCCGCTGCAAAGCAGCTCCCGCAATTCTCAAACATTCGAAATCCGCTGATTTACTGCGTAAATCGCTACTTTCTCATGTTTGGCGGGTCCCAAGTTCAAAAGTCTTATCGTGCAAGCACGAACAATTTTTTGGCCTTTTGACCCTGATATCATATAATAGTACTTACTAACATAATTATTTTCTGTAAGAGGAATAGAATAGTCTATTGCTTATATATCATCATCTTGTGAAGCGTGGAATGAGCAGTAACATAAAATAAGATCAGGAGTAGAGAATTGAAAAATATACAGGCAGACATTAAATCAGGAAATTTCAAACAGGCGTATCTGCTCTATGGAGAAGAGGCATATCTGAAGCAGCAATATAAACAGAATCTCATAAAGGCATTAAATCCAGATGGGGATACCATGAATTTCAGTCATTATGAGGGAAAAGGTGTTGACATCAAACAGCTGATCGATCTTTGCGAAACCATGCCGTTTTTTGCGGACCGCAGAGTAATCCTGCTGGAAGATACGGGATTTTTTAAGAATAAATGCGAGGAGCTGGCGGATTATATGAAAGAGCTGCCAGACTACCTGTGTCTGGTTTTTGCAGAATCTGAAGTAGATAAGCGAAATCGTATGTATAAAGCTGTAAAGGCGTGCGGAACGATCGCAGAATTTGCCAGACAGGATGAGAAAACACTGATGCGCTGGGCGGCAGGACTACTTGGAAAAGCAGGAAAGAAGATCACACAGAGAGATATGGAACTTCTTCTCACCAAGACAGGAACAGACATGGGAAATCTCAGAATGGAGTTAGAGAAGCTGATCAGTTATACTGAAGGACGGGACATAGTAACAGCAGAAGATATCGAGGAAATCTGCACTACTCAGACAACGAACAGAATTTTTGATATGGTACGTGCTGTAACCGAGAAGAATCAGAAGCGTGCATTGGATCTTTATTATGATTTGCTGACATTGAAAGAGCCGCCAATGAGAATCCTGTTTTTGCTTGCAAAACAATACCGTCAGTTACTTCAGGCAAAACAGTTTGCGGCAGCAGGACTTGCCCAGACAGAAAATTGCCTCAAAGCTTGGGGTACCCAGCTTTGTTGTGCGAAATATCTCAACATGCGCCAGAGCGTATACCATATCCGAACTGGAGCAGGCGGTAGAGGATTTCGTGGATGCTGAGGAATCGGTAAAGACAGGACGTCTGGAAGATAAACTGAGTGTTGAGCTTCTGATTATTAAATATAGCAGTAAAGTAAGTACTGCAAATTAAAAAAGACAAACAAAAAAGACAGCCACATGACGGTGATGGCTGTCCTTTTAATTATAAGCTTATAATTAAAAATTCAAATATATGATTAGTCAATGCTGTTAACAGCTTTAGCTAAACGAGCAACTTTTCTTGCACAGTTGTTTTTATGATAAACACCTTTAGATGTAGCTTTGCTGATTGTGGAAACAGCATCTTTTAATGCTACTTCTGCAGCTGCTTTATCTTTGCTTGCTACTGCTGCTTCAACTTTCTTGATAGAAGTCTTAACTGCGGATTTGATAGATTTGTTTCTAGCTGCTTTTGTTCTGTTTACTAAAATTCTTTTCTTAGCAGATTTAATATTAGCCAATTCGTACACCTCCAATTTAATTCAATAAAAAATTATTATACTCCTGTCATAGAAACAGACACGGGCGCTTCTATGAACATGCTTATATATACTACCCCAAATATTCTTTCTTGTCAATACATATTTCTATAAAAAAAGCTAAAAATAGATAGAAAGTAAGAGGTTTTGCTATTAGAACGGAGTGAACCGTAACGAGGTTTTTGATGATGCAGGACTTCACATTTTGATGAGTTGGATTATTTACAGTATTTTCTGAAATTGCTATAAGTGGGAATGGAAGAGAATGGAAAATATCTGTCTGATGGTAAAACTATAATACAGAATGGATGATGAAAATAAGGGAGGAAAGAAGAATGCTTGGAAGTCATGGAATAAGAACAGATCTGGCACTTGAAGCAACGGAACGATTTACTGAGGAAAATGTAGAAGTACGCGGTGTGGAAGTCACAGAAGATTATAATGAAGAAAAAGATATCCGCACGACTGTAGTAAAAATCACCACAGAAAACGGCGCCCGGACGATGGGGCGTCCACAGGGAAATTATATTACCATAGAAGCACCGGGGCTTTCTGTCCATGATGAGGATTACCACAGAGAAATTTCAGCAGAGATTGCCAGACATCTGCAAAAGCTGATAAATCTGGAGCGGGAGCAGTCGATTCTGGTAGTGGGCCTCGGAAATTCTGCAATCACTGCAGATTCCCTTGGCCCTCATGTGGTAGAGAATCTTAATATAACCCGGCATATAATCCGGGAGATGCAGTCTGCAGAGTCTCGGAAAGGAGAGGATGCACCGCACCAGTGGAATCATTCCGGGAGTTATGGCGCAGACAGGAATGGAGACATCCGAGATCATACAGGGAATCGTGGCAGAAACGAAACCGGATGTAGTGATTGCAATCGATGCGCTGGCGGCCAGAAGTACCAGGCGTCTCAATCGAACCATTCAGATTACAGATACAGGCATCAATCCGGGATCAGGAGTAGGCAATCACAGGGTAGGTCTTACAGAAGAAAATCTTCAGGTGAAAGTAATTGGTATCGGAGTTCCCACAGTAGTAGATGCAGCCACCATTGTCCATGACTCCATGGCGCATCTGCTGGATACACTGGAAGAGACAGAACAGAAAGAATTTCTGGAAGAGATGATCGCGCCACATCTTCATACAATGTTTGTAACGCCCAAAGATGTGGATGAGACGGTGAAATATTTAAGTTTTACGATTTCAGAGGGGCTAAATATGGCATTTGAGGAAATATCAGAGTGAGAATAAGTGTATAAACAAAAAGATCGGGTCATAGGATAATTCAAGAGGTGATCCATGTGACAAATTTTCAGAAAGCGTTCTGCGTTGTGCTGAGCATGTGCTTTTTTGCCACTCTGGCGATGCTGCCGGGGGCACTTTTTACAGGAGAAAATGTGTACAGGCATCTGCCCCTGTACCGCTTTCTGGAAAAAAAGACTCAGGTACATTCCTACGAAGATCAGGAAACCTATGAAAAAATCGCAGGAGAAAATGGAAAATATCTGGGTGAACGTGCGAAGTCTGAACAGATGGAAGCCAAGGAAGAAGCCAATTCTTTGATGACGGAAGAATCGCAGAATCCGTCTGAGGGAGAAAAAGAAGCGGAAGCTTTAGCAAAAAAGAATAAGAAGTCAGACAATAAGAAACCAGATAAAGAAAATAAATCAGCAAAAGCTACGCCTGTACCAGAAGATACAACCGCATCTGACAAGAAATCAGAGTCAGAGTCAAAAATCTCTCCAGAGGTTCAGGAGACAACAATGCCAAACGAAGAGGATATACAGGGGGAAGATATACCAAAGGAAAATGTGGCAGATGAAACGCATATTCAGGAAAAAAAGTCAGAATTAAAAGAATCACCAGAGCCAGCAATCACCAATGAACCGGATGTCCACGATACTACAGAAACAATAGCAGCAGTAGTTCCTCATCCTGTAATTGACCTGTCCCCGGCGAAACTTGCAGACTATGATTATCTGCTGGGACAATTTTATATAGTAGATTCTAATACAGAAGCAGATGCCGTACAGATTAGCGCAGAAGACTTTCTGAATCAGGACTTTAAAATCTCCAAAGACACCGAGTCCCCACAGATTCTTATCTATCACAGCCATTCA